>DASVVH010000069.1:0-13186 GCA_036386615.1 Ardenticatenaceae bacterium | reverse complement strand
GAACCTTGGGGCTGGAGCGGGAAGCGAGGCATCTTTAAAAGACTTCCGCAAAGATATTCAGATTGAGGTCTACAATGAAGCGGGGCAGCTTGTCCTCGCCTATCACGTCTACCGATGCTGGGTCTCCGAGTATCAGGCATTCTTTGATCTGGATGCCAATGTAAGCGCTGTCGCCATCGAGAGCATCAGGCTCGAAAACGAAGGTTGGGAGCGCGACTACTCCGTAGGTGAGCCAGCCGAACCCAGCTTTACCGAGCCGAAGGAGTAGGAAACGGTGCATCTGGCGTATCGCCAGTGTAAGGGGTTCTCGCAGAAATGCAGGATGTTCTCGCCGTCGTCATGGAGACTCACGGCAGCCTCACGGTCATCTCTCAGGCGCAAAAGCGAGCACTCTACGAAGCCTTCAGCCATGTCGCTCACTTCCGCCCCAAAAAACCATCAGCGCGAAGAGCAAACAGGAGAAAATGCCTGACTCGTTCTCTCCTTTTGTCTCCTCCGCCCGCGTGTTACAATTCCTTCATTCCGAAGGAAATGCACGCTCATGGCCCGCATCGCGCAGACAATCGAGGAGTTGATTGGCCGCACGCCCTTGCTGCGGCTTGCGCGCCTGGGCGCGGCCTTCAATGGCGAACTGCTGGCGAAGCTGGAACTCTCGAACCCGTCAGGCAGCGACAAGGACCGCGTGGTTCAACTCATGCTCGACGCTGCCGAGGCATCGGGCCAGCTTGTGCCCGGCACGGTCATTGTCGAGCCGACGAGTGGCAACATCGCCTTCTCGCTGGCGATGCTCGCCGTGCCGCGCGGCTACCACCTCATCCTCGTCATGCCCGACGTTGTTCCTGCCGAGCGGGTCCATTTGCTCCGCGCGCTGGGGGCCGAAGTCGTCCTCACTCCCGGCGCTCTCGGTATGCGCGGGGCCAACGTCCGCGCCGATGCCCTTGCCCGCGAGCACCGCTCCGTTTTTCGCCCGGACCAGTTCGCCAACCCACTCAACCCCGCCGCGCAGGAACGCATCGCGGATGAGATTTGGCAAGACTGCGAGGGGAAGGTGGCCGCCGTGATAGCGGGCGTGGGAACCGGGGGTACAATAACCGGGGTGGGGCGTCGCCTGAAGGTGTTGAGCGGAGGGAGCGTGCGCGTCGTGGCCGTCGAACCTGCCACGTCGCCTGTATTGAGGGGTGGCGAGCCGGGGCCGCACCACCTCTACGGCATGGGGCCGCCCTTCGTTCCCGCCAACTACGACCCCGGCGTCGTGGATGAGGTAATCGCCATCTCAGACGCGGAGTGTCGGGAGACGCTGCTGAGGCTCTACCGTCTCGAAGGGGTGATGAGTGGGCCGACCGGTGGGACAGCCGTCGCGGCGGCACTTCGCCTCGCTATGCGCGGTGAGTTCGCGGGGCAGCGCCTCATCGCCATCATCCCCGACAGCATGGAACGCTACGCGCAGACCGACTTCTGGGAGGCCGGGGAGCAGGCGAACCTCCTCATGCCGACCATCGTCACAGAGGAACTATAAAGGCGCTACGAGCTTACGCGCGATCCCGCGTAGTAAAGCCTTGCTGGTGTAGAGGAGTGAAGGCCAGAACCCAGGCAAAGGCAGCTAGTACTACCAGCAGGAGCAGCGGCGTCCAGAATGCTCGTTCACGCATCGCCGCCACGAAAAACGTGAACGCAGTCGTACCAACGACCATCACCACTTCGTGCCGCCGCCGCACCAGTGCGAACGCGACCCCCAAACAGGTGACGATGCTTACGAGCATCCAGAGAATACTTGGGGTTGGCTGCAAGCGACCTGTCACAGGCGCATAGATGAGAGCCGTACCTATCCAGTTCGACGGGAACAGGTCGAAACATAGGTGAGTCGCCAGCGCAATGCTAAAGCCCATCGTGAAGAGGCGTAGCACAGGGTCACGGTGGCGAACGGCTAGCCCAAATAGCACCAGAGAGATGATAAAGCCGTGTGTCAGCAAAGAACGATGCTGAATGATTGCACCAAAAGGTGTTCGCCCCAGGCTCATATCAATGTCGGGGAAAACCAATCCCAGCATCACTCCCGCGATTCCCGCCAATAAAGCACCCAAGTAGGACATCTCGCTCCCTCCTTACATCAGTCATCAAAACAGAGCAATACAACCCTGTATGCCAATATAGTATCAGGAGGGCCTGCTGTAGCGTATCCGACTTTGGTACTGCTTCGAGATTTACTGGTCCAGCGCGTAGCCTGCAATCATGAGGTCAATGACCTGCTCGACGGGCGCGCGGTCATCCGTGAAGACGAGGCCATTGCCTTCCGGGGCACGAACGTGGCCCCGCGCGCGGCCAACCAGCCTCTTTAGATGAGGGTCCGTGACTGCTTGGAGGTTGGCGGAAATATCTTCGGGCACAACGGGCTGGTTCGTGCCGATGAGCAGCGTGTTATACGACGAATCCATCTCTATGGCGTAGACGTTGGGGAAGACCTGCTGCATCGTGGAGGCGAGCGCCTCCACCAGCCGCCAGTCGCCCGGCGCTCGGCCCACGTTGATTGCCACGACTCCGTACTCTTTCAGGTGCTCTCGCGCCTCGGTGAAGAACTCGACAGTCGTCAGGTGGAAGGGGATATAGGGCTGGCGGTAGGCATCGATGCCGATAACATCGTAGCGCCCCTCGTCGCGCGCCAGCCACGTTCGCCCATCCTCCACGACCACGCTGAGATTCCGCAGTTCCCCCATCCCGAAGAACTCGTGCCCCACCTCCACCACCTCGCCGTCAATCTCGATGCCCGTTACCTTGTCGTTCGGGTAGACCGTCTGGATGGAGCGCGGCGTCGAACCCGCCGCGCTGCCGATGATGGCCCACTCCTTCTCGTGCGCGGCGGCGTCGTAAGGCGCGGGGTTGAAGAAGGGCGCGAGCAGGTAGAAATCCCAGATGCCGCCCGTCATCTCCTCGCCGGGACGATAGATGCTGTGGACGCCCTGCCCCTCGTTCAGTTCCAGCATCCGCCAGCCGTCCTGCTCCACGACGCGGATGTAGTGGTAGAGGGATTCGCCCTCGTAGAGCAGGTTGGCCTGTGGCTTGATGCCCTGCCCGCGCATCCAGAACGCCATCGCCAGCACGCCCACGATGCCCAGCACGGGCCAGGGGAGCGCCCGCCGCGCCAGCATGGCCGCCGCCAGCGCAGCGACCACCAGCAGGCTCAGGGCGAAGAGGAAGAAGGTCGAGCGGGTGCCATACTCAGGGATGAGCCAGAGCACGGGCAGGAAGGTGCCGACGAAGCTGCCCAGCGTCGAGATAGCGTAGAGTTGGCCCGCGTCCCGCCCCAGGTGGTTCGGGTCGTTCGCCAGCAGCCGGATAGCGAAGGGCGAGACACAGCCGAGCAGAATCATGGGGGCGGTAAAGAGCAACAGCACCCCCGCGAGGCTGCCCAGCAACAACCCCGCGTCCAACACGGCGAAGCCCTCCACCGAGAGGCGTAGCACCGGGCTTGCGATGACGGGCACGACCCCCACCAGCACCGCCGCCGCCGTGACGATGCCAATCATCGTCTCGTAGCGCGGCGAGCGGTCAGCCCAGCGCCCGCCGAGCCAGTACCCTATGCTCAGATAGACGAGTATCAAGCCGATGAGCGCCGCCCAGACAAGCGTAGACGTGCCGAAGAAGGGAGCCAGCAGCCGCGAGGCCGCCAGTTCCGCGCCCAGCGTCACCAGCCCAGACCAAAAGACGAGTAGGAGTAGAGGGAATCGTCTCACGGGGATTTCGGAGTCAAGGGTTAGAGTTCCAGTTCGTTTAGAATCAATACGCGGAGTTCGCCTACACGCTTTAGAGCCACATCGTTTGCGCTGCCGCTGCTCAGACCGCCCGAACCTCGGCGAGCCGCTTGACTGCGAACTGGTCGGTCCCGCTGGGGTCCCAGCAGACGGCGGCTTCCCATGCGGCCCTCGCTTGTGCAGCGATGTCGTACGCCTCGTCGTCGAGACCGGCGGCATTGTGCGGCAGCGCCAGGTCGAGGTCGGGGACGTCGACGTGCGACTCGTCCCAGTCGATCAGCGCGACGCGATCCGAGGTCATGCGGATGTTGCGCGGGTTGGGGTCGCCGTGGACGACGCACGACGTGCGACCGGTGAGTCGCGCCCACGCTGCTCGGCATCGAACAACACCCTCAGGCGGCATCGCGCCTAGGTCAACCCTCGTCCCGGCCTCGGCTTGCAGGAGGTCGGTCGACGAGCGCCAGCCCGGTCGTTGGGGCCAGCCGTGCGTGAGCCGATGAAGCTGGCGGAGCGTGTCGGCGACGCGACGCCAGTCGTCTTCGGTCTCGGGCGGTTCGCCCTCCACGTAGGTCATCACCACCAGACCGTCAGCGAATAACTGGCCGTCCGTGGTCGGGATCGGCACCGGCACCGTCATTCCTTCACGGTCGAGGTGTCGCAACAGGTCGGTCTCCCACGCGAGATCGATGTCGCTGCGATGGCCGAGACGACCGACCGCAAGGTGCCCGTTGACGCGCACGCTCCACACCTGGTTAACGCCAACGCCGCCAGCGAGTGGCTCGATGCGACCGACGTCGTCACCCCACTGCTTTAGTGCCTCCCATCCCATAGGCTTGTTCTCCTGCGTTCTCGCCTGGTTCAGCGGTGTTATCTTGCCCCTGGTGACAGTGTCGCTAGGTTATGCCAAATAGCTATGAGGCAAACATACTGCGCCGTTGCCGCCGGATTGGCCGACGCGCGCATGCTCCGGACCCTCCCGCTACATGCTCCTGAGCACGCCTTTGTGCCCGCCGCAATGCGCGCTTCCCTCCCCACACAAACGATGTTGGCTCCCGATTCCGATTAACTCTTTTAAAATCATCGTTCCTCCTGGGTCTCGCGTAACGATTCTATCACAACTACCTACCTTCTGACGACACGCAGACGCCGTTCGTTCTCAGCCTGTGTCGAAGCCAGATAAGTTATGCTCTATGTGAGTATCTGCTTCAACCTTAACTATCAACAACCCTGGCCTTTTGGTAGGCCAGTCTCGGTTGAATACTGGCCGTTACTGGCCTATACTGGCCTGGGCACCTGTCGCCCTCTTTGCTGCCACTCAGTCTCCCTCCTGCTCTTCCACTTTGACATGGCCCCGCATTCGCCGCTTGTCTTTCATCCTTCGCCCTCTCGCAGTATAATCCGGCGAGTGGCGGCAAGTGACGCCGCCATTTCATTCCATAGGAGTACTCATGGCTCAGTACGCGTTTTTCCAGGGCGAGTTCGTCCCCATTGAGCAGGCGAACGTCAGCATACGGAACCACACCTTCAATTACGGCACGGGCTGTTTCGGCGGCATCCGCGCCTACTGGAACCCGGAGCACCAGCAACTCTACGCCTTCCGTCTGGAGGACCACTACCGCCGCTTCCTCAACTCCTGCAAGATGCTGTTGATTGACCTCCCCTATTCCAACCAGCAGCTTCAGGAGATTACCGTCGAATTGCTGAGGCGCGAGGGGCTGCGCGAGGATGTCTACTGCCGCCCGCTCGCCTACAAGGCCGACAATCTCATTGGTGTGCGGCTGCACGACCTGACCGGGCAGTTCACCATCTTCTGCGAGCCATTTGGCCGCTATCTTAATGCCGAAGAGGGGTCGCGCGTGATGGTCTCCTCCTGGCGGCGGATTGACGACAACGCCATCCCCGCCCGCGCCAAAATCAACGGGGCCTACGTCAACAGCGCGTTCGCCAAGTCCGAGGCGGTGATGAACGGCTTTGACGAGGCCATCGTGCTCACTCAGGACGGCCACGTCTCCGAGGGGAGCGCCATGAACATCTTTATGGTGCGGAACGGCGTCGTCATCACGCCGCCCATGAGCGACAACGTGCTGGAGGGCATCACCAGCCGCAGCGTCATGGAACTGCTTCGCAACGAGATGGGGATGGAAGTCATCGAGCGGCCCATTGACCGCACCGAACTATATATAGCCGACGAACTCTTCTTCTGCGGCACGGGTGTTCAAATCGCCTCGATTATTGAGGTGGACCACCGCGCCGTCGGCACGGGCAAGATGTCGGAGACGGTGCGGCAACTGCGCGACCTCTACTTCAATATGGTGCGCGGCAACCTTCCCGCCTACCGCGAGCGCTGGCTTACCCCAGTCTTCCAGAGCTAGCGGCGCATGAATGAACCCGCCGTGCTTCCCCGTCAGGCCAGCCCCGCCGACGAGCGCTCTCTACGGAAAGATACTCTGGCGATGGTGCTCGTGGTGCTGCCGATTCTGCTGATGGTGGCGCTCTTCCTCTGGCTGGGTGCTACCTACAACAGCCTGCCGGACCTCCTGCCGCTCCACTTCGATGCTCAGGGCAACCCCGACCGCATCGTTGACCGGGAAGAGATTTTCGTCCTGCCCATCATCGGCCTGATTACCAACGTCGTGAACGTCGGCGGGGGGCTGCTCCTGCGCCAGCGCTTCAACAAGACCTTCGCGCCCTATCTGCTCTGGTCGGGCGCGCTGCTCGTGCAGGTGCTCATCTGGATTGCCATTTGGAACATCACTCAGTAACCTACTGGTAGTGCCCTTCGTTCTCGTACCATAGGGGTGTTCCATGAAACCTTTTGAATCACTCAGTCACAGGGGGCAGGTTCGCCGCCTGAAAGAGATGGCCCTGGCGGCATTGGCAGACTACGACCTCCCTGTCGCCCGCCTGAAGCCGCTCTTCCACGTTGAGAACACCACCTTCCGAGTGTGGGCGGCGGATGGCAGCCGCTACGTCATGCGAATCACCCGCCCCGGCAAGCAGACGGTGGAGGGCGTGCGCTCGGAGATGCAGTGGCTGGCCGCGCTCCGCCGCGACACGGACCTCGTCATGCCGGAGCCTGTCCCCACCCGCGACGGCGAGCTACTGACGATTAAGGAGGTCGAGGGCGTGCCGGAGCCGCGCATCTGCGTCCTGTTCCACTGGGTCGCGGGGCAGTTCCTGAACGAGGAGTTGACCCCAGCGCACCTGGAGCGCGTGGGCATCCTCACCGCCCACCTGCACGAGCACGTATCGCGCTGGGTTCCGCCGGAAGGGTTCACGCGTGGGAACGTGGCGAACCTCTCAGACAAGACAGTCGCCCGGATGGTGAACCTCGTTGCCGCCCTTCGCTCCCCGGAGGATGTACAAATCGTTGAGGCGGTGCTGGCAAGGGCACGCGCGGTGTTGGAAACGCTGGGCGACCACCCGGAGCGCTATGGCCTCATCCATGCCGACCTGCACCAGTGGAATTACCTCATCCATCGGGGCGAGGTGCGGGCCATAGACTTCGACGATTGCGGGTACGGCCCTTTCCTGTACGACCTGGGCGTCACGCTCTTCAATGTGCTCGACAGGCCGGACTACCCGGTACTGCGTGACGCACTGCTCTCCAGCTATCGTAGCGTCCGGCCCCTGCCCACTGAACATGAAGGCTATCTTGAAACGTTCTACGCGCTACGCCGTCTGCAAATCATGATTTGGGAAATGGAGATGCGCGACCATCCCGCCTTTCACGGCTGGGAGGTCTGGGCAACCAAAAACCTGGAGAAGCTCAAGGCATTCGTCGAGACGAATCCTCTCGAAGCGGAGGCGCGCTAATCCATGCCTGACGTTATCGCCCTCGGTGAACTGCTGATAGATTTCGTCTCCACGCAGCCCGGCCTCTCGCTGGCGGAAGCACCCGCCTTTCAGAAAGCGCCCGGCGGCGCGCCCGCCAACGTCGCGGTCGGGCTGGCCCGTCTCGGCATCTCAAGCGGTTTCATGGGCAAGGTCGGGGATGACCCCTTCGGCCACTTCCTCGCGCAGACGCTGGCGAACGACGGCGTGGACACATCTACCCTCCACTTCTCGAAAGAGGCGCGCACCGCGCTGGCTTTCGTCTCTCTCCGCGCCGACGGCGAGCGCGACTTCATGTTCTACCGCCACCCCAGCGCCGACATGCTTCTACGCCCCGACGAGATTTCGGACGATGCCCTGCGTGGTGCCCGCGCTTTCCACTTCGGCTCCATCACCCTCATCGGGGAACCCTCCCGCAGCGCCACCTACTACGCCGCGCAGACTGCCCGCGACATGGGGCTGCTCGTCTCCTACGACCCCAACCTCCGCCTGAACCTCTGGCCCAGCGCCGACGCCGCGAGGTCGGGCATCATGCTTGGCTGGCCGCTCGCCAACGTCATCAAGATTACCGACGAAGAGTTGGCCTTCCTCACGGGCATCGCGGACCCCATAATCGCGGCCAGCGACCTCTGGCACGACAACCTGCGCCTGCTCGTCGTCACGCGGGGCCGGGGGGGCTGCACCTTCATCACCTCCACCTTCACGGGTGGGGTGCCCGGCTTCCCCGTCCACTCGGTAGATACAACGGGCGCGGGGGATGGCTTCGTCGCCGGGCTGCTCAAGGGCCTCCTCGAACAGCCGCAGGCATTTGGCGACGCGAACCGCCTCCAGAAGCTCTGCCGTTACGCCAACGCCGTCGGCGCGCTCACCACCACGCGGCGCGGGGCCATCCCCGCTCTGCCGACGGCGGCAGCCGTTACCACCTTCCTCTCCGCGACCACCTAGCCGGGCCGCGCTTGCGTGCGAGACGTAGGTGCTAAGTGTACTGTTTCACGAGGTTAACACACCGGTACATCAAGTAAGGTCTAGCTCCTTACTTGTCATCCTGAACGAAGTGAATCTGCGAAGCGACCTTAAGGGGATCCACCCAGCAACATGCCTGTCGTAGAGCGTTAGCACGCTTCGCCCTCCCTTCGTGCTTGGGCCAACCTGTATGCCAACCTTCTGTATCCGTACAGCTAAGACACACAAGAGGCTTGACACTGTACTGTAAAATGGTCCTAAGCTGGTGTGCGTTTCCGCCCCTCCTCCGCAGTAGCAGAGGCGCGCCCTCGGCCTCATCCTCTGCCAACCGCTTGAGCCTATCGCCGCCGACACCTGCTTACTGCATTCTCGATGCTCCTCAAAAGCAGCCCCGCCGCTCATCAATCACTCCTGCTGCCGACCATACCTTCCGAGTCCCCTCGGAATCATTCTCTTTTCCTCGGCTGCATGACGAGAATTGTTAATCTACCTTATCGGAGGCAAGATGCTTGCTCACAAGCAGTTGAGATTGCTCGCGCACCTTCAGCTTAGACACCCTTCCGGCGTAAATGGCTTGGCCCGTCGTAGCCGCGCTATTTACCAGCCATCTCATTTGAACAAGTTGCGAGCGCTCTGCCGCCCTTGAAAGGAGGTCCTATCGAGAATAGAACCACTTCAGCCAACCCAATCATCGTACTGGCTGAAAAGGTCGAGAGTCGTACCGTGTCTAACCATCCGTAATCGTAGGAGGAGAAACTATGCGTCGTTCAAAAGTGTCGTTCGTCGTAACCCTGCTCGCCATCGTCACCCTGTTGCTGGTGGCCTGTGGCGGCGGGGCCGCGCCCGCCAATAACACCACTGGTGGAACCGAAGCCCAGGCGACAGAGCCTGCGGCGGAAGCCACCGAGCCTGCCGCCGAGGAGCCTACCGAACCCGCTGCTGAAGAACCCACCGAGGAAGTGGCCGAAGAGGAGCCTACCGAAGAGGTGGTTGAAGAAGAACCCACCGAGGAAGTAGCGGAAGAAGAGCCGACTGAGGAGGCCACCGAAGAGGAGCCTACCGAAGAGGCGGCTGGCGAAGGTGAAGAGACCGCTGCGGCGGGCGAGATTGACTGCATGGGTGCCAGCGAAGGTGACGAAGTCACCATGATTTACCAGTGGTCCGGCGCGGAAGAAGAAAACATCATGGCGATTCTTCAGCCGCTCGTGGATGCCTGTGGCATCGTGCTTCGCCCTGAGTCCACCCGTGACCAGGCCATCCTCGACACCCGCGTCCAGTCCGGCACGCCACCCGACATCGCCTTCTGGAACATCAACCAGCTTGGGCAATACGCGGAAGAGCTTGTGCCCGTCACCGACCTGGGCGTCAACGAAGAGAACTACGTTGACTTCTGGCAGGAACTGGGCAGCGTAGACGGTGAGTGGCTCGGCCTGCCCGTCAAGGCGGACGTGAAGACCATCATCTGGTACAGCCCCGTCACTTTCGAGGCGTTCGGCTACGAAGTTCCCGAAAGCTGGGAAGACCTTGAAGCCCTCGTCGAGCAGATGGTCGCCGACGGCAACGTGCCCTGGGCGATGGGCTTCGAGTCCGGCGACGCGACGGGCTGGACCGGCTCTGACTTCATCCAGGACATCCTCCTCGTCACGCAGGGGCCGGACTACGTGAACGACCTCATCGCGGGCGAGGTTCCCTACAATGACCCCGGCGTCGTCGAGGCGTATGAGATTTACAGCCGGTGGGCGAGCGACGAGGCGTACACCGTCGGCGGCTCGCAGGGCACCCTCTCCACTGGCTTCATGGACGCTATCTACCAGCCGTTCTCCGACCCGCCGCAGGCCATGATGGTCAAGCAGTCCGGCTTCGCGGGCGGTGCCATCGCCGAGCAGTTCCCCGACCTGGAGTACGGCACGGACTATGACTTCTTCCCCGTGCCGGGCGCGCAGGGCGTGCAGGGCGGCTCCGACTGGATGATGGCCTTCAACGATACAGCCGCCGTCCAGGCCGTCTTCGCCTACCTCAGCAGTGAGGCGGGCGGCCAGCGCTGGGCCGAGGTCGGCTTTGACAACACCCCCAACAGCGCGGGGGACGGAGCCTACACCAACGAGGCGCTTGAGGCGCGTGCTGGCATCCTCGCAGGTGCCCAGGGCTTCACGCCTGACATCGGCGACACCATTCCCGGCGGCTTCGGCAGCGCCGAGTGGGCTGCCATCATTGAGGTCGTCAGCGGCGGCGACATCCAGGAAGCCCTGGACGCGGCTGCTCAAGTTCAGGCCGACGCGGCAGAGCAGTAGTTCAACCCTGACGTAAAGGGGGCGCTTCGTGATGAAGCGCCCCCACTTTGCCGTTCAGTCCACTCCATTCCACGACTCAGCCCACGTCCAATCATTCAAACTGCGAGGTAAGCGATGGCGAACCAGACGGTTCCCCAACCGATTGTCGCGTCAAGGCCAGTCAAAAAAAGCAAAAACACCCCTCTCGTCCCCCAGATTATGAAGCAGGGGAGCGTAGCCCCCTGGCTCTACCTCGCGCCCGCGCTCATCGTGATGACACTTTTCATCGTCTATCCGATGCTCAACACCATCGCCCTCAGCTTCCAGAACGGGGATGCGACCGCCAGTGCCGCCGCTCAGTGTCGAGCGGGTCAGCCATGCTGGGGCATCTTTGAGAACTATCGCTACGCGCTCACTGGTGAATTGAACACCACGTCGCCCGGCGCGATATGGAGTTCTTTCTGGCAGTCTTCTTATGGAAATAATCTCAAGTGGATGATACTCATGGTCACGGGCACGGTGAGCCTCGGCCTGCTCATCGCCGTGCTGGCCGACCGCGTGAGGTACGAGGCGCTGGCGAAAGCGATTATCTTCACGCCAATGGCAATCTCCTTCGTGGGCGCGGGCATCATCTGGCGCTTCGTCTACGATTACGGCACCCAGCAGCAGCAGATTGGTCTCCTCAACGCCATTATCACGCGCTTCGGCGGCAGCCCCATTGCCTGGCTCCAGACGCCGGGCATCAATACCCTGGCCCTCATCACTGTCGGCATCTGGATGTGGACCGGCTTCTGCATGACCATTCTCGGTGCCTCCCTCAAGTCCGTGCCCGAAGAAATCATCGAGGCGGGGCGAATGGATGGGGCCAGCGAGTGGACCATCTTCTGGCGGCTGATGGTTCCCATCATCATGCCGACCATTATCGTCGTCATCACGACGATGGTCATTAACGTCCTCAAAATCTTCGACATCGTTTACGTCATGACGGGTGGTAACTTCGGCACGGACGTTATCGCCAATCGCATGTACGAGGAGATGTACGTCAACTTCAACGTGGGCCGGGGCACCGCCGTCTCAGTCGTTCTCATCATCTTTATCCTCCCCTTCCTGATTCTCAACATTCGCCGCTTCCGCGAGCAGGAGGCCACGCGATGACCCGCGCGCAAATCAACGCCTTTATCAACCGCCTGCCCGTCCATCTCATCCTGATTGGTCTCTGCCTCATCTGGCTCGTGCCCACAATCGGCCTGCTCGTCACCTCCATCCGCCCCTTCCAGTCCGTCAACACCACTGGCTGGTGGACCGCCCTCTCGGCCCCACCCGGCGCGCAGGAATACAATCAATACTGTGCCTCCTGTCACGGACTGGACGGAAACGACATTGCGGAGGCCGATCTTACTAACGTCGAACTCGTCGAGCAGTACCCACGCTCCCTGCAACTGCTGGCGATGCTGCGGCGTGACGACAGCCCCCACCCCGACATTGAACTGCCGGAGCCACAGGCAGCCGCCGCCATCACGACCCAGATGCGGCGCTTCGCGGGCCTCGAAGAGGCCCCCAGCAACTTTACCGCGAATAACTACACGGATGCCCTGGTCGGCTATCGCGGCACTTCGACGTACAGCGAGGAGTGTGCATCCGGCACGCCGCCCTCCGGCTACAGTTGCACCTTCAGCGACATCCTGAACCCGCGCGGCATGGGGCGGGCCTTCGTCAACTCCCTCATCGTCACACTGCCCGCCACCTTCCTGCCCATCATCTTCGCCGCCTTCGCCGCCTACGCCTTCTCCTGGCTCGACTTCAAGGGCCGCCAACTGCTCTTCGCCATCCTCGTCGGCCTCCAGGTGGTCCCGCTTCAGATGACGCTCGTCCCCATCTCCCGCTTCTACGCCGAACTGGGGCTGAACGGCACCTTCCTCGGCGTCTGGCTCTTTCACACGGGCTTCGGGATGCCGTACTCCATCTACCTCATGCGGAACTTCATTGGTGCCCTCCCGCGTGACCTCTTCGAGTCGGCCTACCTGGACGGCGCGAACCACTGGACCGCATTCCGCCGCCTCGCCCTGCCGCTTTCCCTGCCCGCCCTCGCCTCGCTGGGCATCTTCCAGTTCCTCTGGGTGTGGAACGACCTCCTCGTGGCGCTCGTCTTCTTGGGTGGCCGCAACCCCGTCCTCACCTACCAGATTAGCAACATGGTCACGTCGTTGGGGGGCGGCTGGCAACTCCTGACGGCGGCGGCCTTCATCTCGATGGCGCTGCCGATGATTGTCTTCTTCGGCCTCCAGCGCTACTTCGTGCGTGGCCTGCTGGCTGGCTCTGTCAAGGGCTAACGCTCGGCCAAAGGCCAGGGTGCAAAAAAGAGGGGCGGCTGCA
>DASVVH010000068.1:0-10661 GCA_036386615.1 Ardenticatenaceae bacterium | reverse complement strand
TCGTCGCCCTCCTCATATGGGTTTTTGAGCGCGGGCGGGAGGCACTCGCCGAGAACGGGAGGCCGCTGTGGAAGGTGCCACTGGTGCTTCCGGTGCTGGCGCTGACGGCGGCCTATCTGGTGGCGACGGCCTTCAGCATCGTGCCGCACATCTCCTTCTGGGGTGCCTACATTCGCCGCCAGGGGACGTATACGTGGCTGAGTTACATGGTCATCTTCTTCTCGATTCTGCTGCTGGTGCGCGAGCGCAAGCAGGTCGAGCGAATCGTGACCATCATCCTGCTCACGAGCGTGCCGCCGACGCTCTACGGCTTCTTGCAGAACCGCAACCTCGACCCGCTGCCCTGGGGTGGCGACGTGGTGGAGCGCGTCAGCAGCACGGCGGGCAACCCCATCTTCATTGGGGCCTACCTCATCATGGTGTGGCCGCTGACGCTGATGCGGGTCATCGAGCATTTCGGGCAACTGCTGCGCCCGGTGCCGGAAGGCGAGGAGGCACCTAACTACCTCGCCTCGTCGCTGCTGGCGGGGGCCTACCTCTTCCTGCTCATCATCCAGACGATGACCATCGTCTTCTCGCAGAGTCGCGGTCCCTGGATTGGCTGGGGCGTGGGCCTCGTCTTCTTCGGCGTCCTCTTCGCGCTGCGGCACAGCCGATGGCTGACGGTAGCGGTCACGATTCTGACCATCCTCGGCATCACCTTCCTCGTCACCTTCAACCTGCCGAACACGCCGCTCGCCGCCCTGCGGGACGTGCCGTACATCGGGCGGTTGGGCGAGATTTTCGAGGTGGGCGAGGGGACAGGGCGGGTCCGCGTGCTCATCTGGCAGGGGGTCTCCGACCTGCTGGCCGACAACCCCGCGCGCGACCTCGTGGGCTACGGGCCGGAATCCATGTACGTAGCCTACAACCGCTTCTACCCGCCGGAACTGGGGCAAATCGAGGCGCGTAACGCCTCGCCCGACCGTTCCCACAACGAGACTTTCGACTCGCTGGTGATGACGGGCCTCTTCGGCTTCGTCGCGCAGATTGTCGTCTTCCTCTCGCTCTTCTACTACGTGCTGCGCTGGCTGGGCCTCATCAACACGCCGGGCCAGCGTAACGCCTTCGTCGGTACGGCGCTGGTGGGCGGTATCGCGGCTGTCGTTCTGGCGTATCTGGTGGACGGCAGCCTGCGCTTCGTGGGGGTGGGGCTGCCCGCCGGTATCACCTTCGGCCTGATTGTCTATCTGCTCGCCTACGCCCTCTCGCACCTGAACGAGGTGGGGCAGCGCTTCCACACGCACACGCTGCTGCTCATCGCTTTGATGGCCGCCGTGCTGGCGCACTTCGTGGAGATTCACTTCGGTATCGCCGTCGGCGCGACCCGACTCTACTTCTGGACCTACGCCGCGCTGGCCGTCGTCATCGGTCTGCCGCTCCTGCGGGACAGCGACGAGCAGCCGGAACTCGCCCCTGAGACGGTGCCCGCCGCGCCCGCGCGCCGCAACCGCCGCGAGCAGCGCCGCCGCGCGGGGCCATCCGGCGAGCGCTCCCTGCTTTCGGGGACGCTGGTGGGCCTCAGCCTCATGGCGGGCCTGCTGCTGATGGTCTTGACCTTCAACTTCTACTCGCCCAACTTCAGCCTGAGCGAGAAGAACTACTCGGTGCTGTGGCTCTTCCTGGCGACGTGGCTCTTCGGCGGGCTGGTCGTCACGGCGGAATCGGTCTTCGAGCAGCAGTCGCTGTCACCGGGGCGCGAGATAGAGGGGCGGTGGCTCCAGCGCCTCGGCGTCTACGCGGCGATTACGCTCGGCTCGTGGCTGCTCTTCGCCATCGTCTACCTTCCCTGGGTCAACTGGCGGCCCGCAGGCAACGCCGGGGGCGTCACCCCGCAGCAGTTGCTCGGCTACGCGAGCCATCTGGCGAACAATATGACCATCGTCTACGGCTTCGTCTTCGGGTTGATGCTCTTCACGGCCATCGCCTTCCTGCGGGGCACGTCGGCCTCCCGCCTGAGCGCGCGGCCCGACTGGCAGATGGCCCTCTACGCGGCGTTGCCACTCATCGCGCTGCCCATCATCATCAACACGAATCTTGACATCTCCCGCGCCGACGTGCTCGCCAAGCAGGGCACGAATTATGAGCGCGAGGGGGGCTGGGACGCCGCGCGCATCCTCTACGAGCAGGCCCTTCAGTTGCAGCCCCAGGAGGACCGCTACTTTCTGAACCTGGGGCGGGCGTTCATGGAGCGGGGGCGCACCGCTACCGACGCGGCGGAGCGCGAGGAGTACCTGCAACAGGCGCGCGACGTTCTGGAGCGCGCGCGCAACACCAACCCGCTCAACACGGACCACACGCGCAATCTCGCCAGCCTGCACCGCGTCTGGGCGACGCTGGCGACGGACCCCGCCGAGCGCGAGGAGCACCTGGAGCAGGCTAACGATTACTACGAGCAGGCGACGACCCTCAGTCCCAAGAACGCGGCGCTGTGGAACGACTGGGCGATGCTCTATGCGGAGCGCGGCCAGTTTGAAGAAGCCTTCGCCAAGCTCGACCAGTCCCAGGCGATAGACCCGCAGTGGGTCGAAACCTACCTGCGCCGCGCCAGCGTCAACATCGAGAGAGAAGATTACGAGGCGGCACTGGCCGATTACGATGAGGCGCTGGAAGTGTCGCCGCGCTCGCTACAGGCCCTCAGCGGCAAAGCCTTTGCCCTGACGCAGTTGGAGCGGATTGATGAGGCCATCGCCGTGAACCAGCAGGCGCTGGAGGTCAACCCGGAGGACTTCACCACTCACAAGAACCTCGCCCTCCTCTACGAGCGGCAGGGGGAGGACGACCTCGCGCTGGCCTCGGCGCAGGCAGCGATTGCGGTTGGCAGCCCGGAGGAACAGCAGGCGATGCAGTCCTTCATTCTGCAACTCACCTCGGACAGTGGTTCCGGCACGCCGGGCGACGCTCCCGAGACATCGGGCGGCAGTTCCGGCACACCTTGATTGAAGCCCAAGCCACAGGAGAGACTCGTGCATGAACCCCGACAGCCCGGATGAGATTGACCTCAGACCCTTTCTCTTCTCGCTCCTGCGGCGGTGGAGTTGGGTCGTGGGCGCGGCGATTCTCGGCGCGGTGGTCGTGGCCGCCGTGATTCTGGCGCAGCCGCGCACCTACAGCGCGACCGCCCTCCTTCTCTTCGAGGGCCAACGCTCGCAACTGGCGCTCGACGAGCGAATCGTGGGCCAGGATTCTATCCTCTCGGACCGCATTACCCGGCGCGCGGGACTGATTAGCATCGCCCAGAGCGAGCTCATGGCGCACCTGCTACCGGAAGAGGTGGTGGGGGAGGTGCTTCCCCCCAACACCCCCCTGTCGAAACTTAAAAATTTCGTCAGTATAGGGACCGAAGGCGATCTGATTGGCATCGCGGCGTCGGCGGGTACTCCACGTCAGGCGCAGCTACTCGCAAACGAGTGGAGCCGGGCCTTTGTCACTCACGTTAACAACCTGACGCCTAACGACGCCACGTCACTCGCGGCGGCGCAGCAGCAGGTTGCCGATGCACGGACCCGGTTTGACGAGGCTCAAAGTACTTTCGAGGAGTTCATAGGCACGAGCCATATCATTGAGCTGGACAACCGCATCGCCAGCCTGACCGCGCTGATGCAAGGCAACGTCCAGGCGAAGCAGGCGCAGTATGCGACACAGCTTGCAGAGGTCGAGACACTCAACGTGCTCCTTCGTGACGCCGAGACCCTGCGCGCGCAGGCCGAGGCGTCGGGCGGCGTCTCCAACCTGAGCGAGAATCTGGCGGCGCTCGCCCTGCGGCTGCGCTCCGTCGGCAATATTCAAGGGATACAGCTTCAGATTGATGACCTGAATACGCTTGAACTCGGTGGCGAGGACGCCACCGAGAATCTGGACCGCCTCATCGCCGCGCTGCGGGAGCAAATCGAGGCGCGAAACGAGCGCCTTACCGAGTTGAGCGAGGCGATGGCGACCAACGCGCCCGCGCCGGGAAGCGGCCAGACGCCGGAAGCCTTTGAAGCCTACTACATGGAGCTACGCAACGTGACCCGGCAGCGCGAGGAGCTTGAGGGGGAGTATCTCACGCTCACTCAGGAACGCGCGGTAGCCCTAGAAGCGCTCGAAGTGCTGCAACAGAATCTCGCGGAACACCAGGCGGCGGAGACGCAGACTGCTGTCGAGGTGGTGCTGGTGGGAGAGGCCCCCCTGCCCACCGAGCCAGACCATCGCGGCCTCGTGCGGAAGACGATTCTCGGCGGCGTTATGGGTGCGGCGCTGGGGGCCGTAGCGGCGCTGGCGGCGGGTTTCCGCACCTCTCAGCGCGGCACGCGCCGCCAACCCGCCGTCGAGCGCCCGGCAGACAGCCCCTCCTACAGCTAGCAAATCCTTTACATCCCGAAAAGGCTCTGCGGCCATCGAGTTCGCGGAGCCTTTTCCTTTCTGCTTCGCCTTTCGCCTTTTCCTGTATAATTCTTGCTACTGGAGCGCCACAAGAGGCGACGACTCCGGCATCCTGTGGAGAGGCGCATGAGTGGAGAGCACCTACTGTTAATCGAAGATGACGCGAGGATTGCGGACTTTGTGCGGCGTGGTCTCATTTACGAGGGGTTCAACGTCGAGGTCGCGCCGGACGGGGAGAGTGGCCTGGCGGCGGCGCGGGACCGCCCCCCGGACTTGGTCATCCTCGACTGGATGTTACCGGGCCTGGACGGGCTGGAAGTGCTGCGGCGGCTCCGCGCGGCGGACGACACCCCTGTGCTGATGCTCACCGCCAAAGATTCCGTCTCCGACCGTGTGCAGGGGCTGGAAGCAGGCGCGGATGACTACCTCGTCAAGCCCTTCCACTTCGAGGAGTTGCTGGCGCGCGTTCGCGCCATGCTTCGCCGCCGCGCCGCCGAGCCGGAGCCGAGCGTGCTGCGCTTCGGGGACCTGGAACTGAACACCAGCACCCGGCAGGCCAGACGCGACAACCGTATCGTTGACCTGACGGCGAAGGAATACGAACTGCTCGATTACTTTCTGCGCCACCCGCGCCAGGTGCTCACCCGCGAGCAGATTTATGACCGGGTCTGGGGCTACGACTTTGGCGGTGAGTCGAACATCATCGAGGTCTACGTCCGCTACCTGCGGGGCAAGCTGGAGGCGGGAGGTGAGAGTCGCCTTATCCAGACCATTCGCGGCGTCGGCTACGCCCTGCGGGAGGAGTGAAATGACGTGGCTCCGGCGAAAATTTGAGTTTGCCAGTGCGAGAACCATAATTTCCAGGGGCATTCTCTCCACTTAGGACTGAGACTTTCCGGCATCCAATCGCGAGCAGTCTATGCCTATTCGTCTGCGGCTCACACTCTGGTACAGTGCCCTCTTCATCGGCACGCTGATTCTCTTCGGCGTGGCGTTGTACAGCATCGCACGCTACTCGCTCTACTCGGACGTGGACCGCACGCTACAACGAGGCGCAGGCGCGGCCATCGAGTCGTGGCGGTTCGCGATGGAGCAGCAATTTTGGGCGATGGAGGAAAACTCGGACATTCAAATTCAGACGGCCCCCATAGATCTGCTGGCGAGGACTGACCTCTTTCTGGAGTTCCGGCTGGCGAATGGCACTGTTACCGAGTCGAGCCGGAACCTGGATGGTGCTCCGTTGCCTCTTAGCGCCCTGGCGCTGGAACGGGTGCAAGCGGGCGAAGCAACCCTGACACGCGCCACCTATAACAACGAGCCTATTAGAGTTTATACGGAGCCATTTATCTTCAATGGCCGGGTTGTCGGTTTCATTCAGGTGGCGCGCAGCCTGCGAGAGTTGGAAGCGACCCTGCAAAGCCTCGCCGTCTTCATTATGACGGGCATCGGCCTCACCTTCCTCTTCACCCTGCTCGTCGGCGCGTGGCTGGCCGAGCGCGTTTTGGAACCTGTAGACGCCGTGACGCAGGCGGCGCTCCGCATCTCCCGCGCGGAAGACCTCTCGCGCCGCCTGCCGCCCTACCAGCCGCTTGACGAGATTGGGCGGCTTATTGCCGCCTTTAACGAGATGTTGAGCCGCCTGGATGAGGTCTTCCGCGACCAGCAGCGTTTCGTCGCCGATGTGAGCCACGAACTGCGAACGCCGCTCACCGCCCTTCAGGGCAACATAGACCTGCTCAAGCGCGGCGCGATTAGCGACCCCGTAGCCGTTCAGGAGTCCCTGGCAACCATCGAGAGCGAGGTCGCCCGCCTGAACCGCCTCGTCGCCGACCTGCTCCTGCTGGCGCGGGCCGACGGTGGGGAGAAGCCAGCGTGGCAGCCTGTCGAGTTGGACACCCTGCTGCTCGAGGTCTTCCGACAGGGGCGCGTCCTCGCCACCGCCTCGAACGCCAGTATCCGGCTGCGGCTGGGCCATGAGGACCAGGCGACGGTTCTGGGCGACCCTGACCGCCTGCGCCAACTCTTCCTGAACCTCGTGGACAATGCCATCAAATACACGCCGGAAGGGGAGGTCGTGCTGTCGCTGTGGAAGGACGAGGAGAAGGGCGAGGTGCGCGTGGTGGTGCAGGACACGGGCATCGGCATCCCCGCCGACGCGCTGCCCCTGCTCTTCCGCCGCTTCTACCGCACGGACAAGGCGCGCTCCCGACAGCTAGGCGGCACGGGGCTGGGCCTCGCCATCGTGGACTGGATTGTCCAGGCGCATCACGGCTCGATTGACGTGCAGAGCGAGGAGGGCAAAGGCTCCACCTTTACCATCACCCTCCCTCTGCCCACCTCCGAAGAGATGGGCCGCGCCAGAGTGCCCACGGGCACCTACCGCGCCCTTAATCCAACGGAAGTGGCGAGCACAGCCTGAGCCTCGACCACCCGATAGATTTGAGGTCTGATGAATACCGTAACGATTCCCTATCCGCCAGAAGTGAGGCAGGCGCTCCAGCAGGAGCCTGACGAATTTGAAGCGGAAGCCCGCCTGCTCCTGGCAGTCAAGCTGTATGAGATAGGTAGACTGAGCACTGGCCTTGCTGCGCGCCTGGCTGGTGTGCCACGCGGCGAGTTCATTTTCCTGCTCAAGCGGTATAATCTATCACCCTTTGGAGAATATCCTGATGAGTTGGAGGACGATCTAGCGAATGCCCGACGCGCCAGTCATCACGTTCCGCTGCTGTAGGGGCACGGCATGCCGTGCCCCTACAGCAGGCTTATTGTGAACGGCAGCACACTCCGTAAAATGTTCAGCCTTCACTGAACTATCCTTCATGCTGCCAAACTTAACCACCCTACAGAGAACCTATGCCAGTTAATGACCCCAACGCCACCCTATCCGTGAACCGCAAAGCGCGGCACGATTTCTTCATAGATGAAACCCTTGAAGCGGGCCTCGTCCTCACCGGCACCGAAATCAAGAGTATGCGCGAGGGCAAAGTCAACCTCCGCGACAGCTTTGTCACCATCCGCAACGGCGAGGCATGGGTGCGAAACATGCACGTCACCCCCTACGAGCAGGCCAGCACGCACGAGGAGGAGCCGGAACCCACCCGCCCGCGCAAGCTCCTCCTGCACAGGCGGCAGATTCAAAAACTCGACGCGGAAATCTCGCAGAAGGGCGTCACCATCGTTCCCCTTCGCCTCTACCTCAAGAACAACCGCGCCAAGCTCGAAATCGCCCTTGCAAGGGGCAAGAAGCTCTACGACAAGCGCGATACCATTGCCGAGCGCGACTCCAAGCGCCAGATTGAGCGCGCCCTCAAAGGACGCTACTGAGGCGACGACCGACAGACGCGACAGACGACCGCCAACGACATGCGGCAGACTGCTTATGGAAACCCGTAGGGTGCGGCATATCATGCCCTACGGGATTTCTGTTGCTAGTAGAGTAGTTGGATGACCAGGGGGGTCAGGTACACTTCAAGCAGCGAGGCGAGGCCGAGCAGGGGCAGCACCACGAAGAGAAATACCTTGACGAAGTCCGTCAGCCCCAGCAGCAGCCCCTCGCCCACCGTCAGGGAGCGCGGCGGCGCGATGAGCATCGCTCCAATCCGCAGGGCGAACGCGGCGGCAATCAGGGTGGCTGGCAGTTCCACCACGCCATGCGGCAGCACGAAGGCCGCCAGGAACTGCACGGGGTTACTCCCCGCGCCGCCCACCTGCCCCGCCAGGAAACCGAGCACCGCCATCGGCAGCCCCGCCAGCAGCATCGAGATAGACCCGAAGCTGAGGACCGCGAACATCAGCGTCAGCACGGTAGCACGCAGGTTGTGCATCAGAATCGCGCCTGCGTTAAACTCCGGCAGCAGCCCGACCCCTCCGGCAGGCATCTCCGACAGGTTGCCCCGCGAGATGGTGGAGGCCACCGCGTCGAAGTTAACGAAGCTCGCCGTCAGGGGAAAGCGCTGGGCGAGGCCCCACCCGAACAGGAAGCCCAGCAGCATGATGGCCGCCGAGGCCCCCAGCGCGAAGCGGCCTGACCGCAACAGGCGCGGCAGGTCGTGGGTGTAGAAGCGCTTGACACTCCAGCGCGGCAGGGCCTCGCCCGTGCGGAGGGCGATGCGCGCGTGGCCGGGCGGTGCCAGCCACAGCCGCCGCACATCCTTGCCCACGCGCCGCAGGTTGAGCGTGTCCAGCTCACGGCTCAGAACCTCCTCGCGGTTGAAGCTCCGCATCCCGGCCCGAATCAGGATGGCATTGACGACCACCAGCGCCAGCGCCACGTACCAGAGCGCCTGGTACGCTCCCCAGAACATCAGCCCCGCCTCCACCTGAAGTAGCAGTGCCGTCGGCACGATGATGAACGAGGCCAGCAGGTTCGCCGCGCGAACGCTAGTCGTGTGCGAGCTAACGATGACCGCGCCGCTGACCATCACCAGCGCCTCCAGCGTCGTCAGCAGCAGCACCTGCACAAGCAGCAACCCAGGTAGCTCCAAACCGCCCCCGAAGCTGGTGGTGACGAGGTAGATGGCGATTCCGGCGTAGGCGGCGCACAGAGGCAGCACCAGCGCGGCGATGAGCTTGCCCAGGTACAGTTCCAGGTCACTGGCGGGCGTGGCGAAGAGCGCTTCCAGCGTGTTGCGCTCCTTCTCGCCCACAAACGTTTCGAGCGCGAGCACCAGCGACAGGGTGATTGGGAAGAAGCCGACGACCATCATGCCAAAAGGCACCATCCGCTCTCCAATGACAGTCGCCCCGTACCCTTCCAGAAAATCGAAGGCCATCTGCGCCGCGATATTGGTCAGGAAGGGGAAGATAGCCGTCAGCAGCACGATGGGCACGACGATACGCCAGTCGCGCAGGCTATCTCGCAACTCGCGCCTGACGAGGGTCTTGACAGTGTGAAGGTCAATCAGGTCAGTGGTCATAGTTTCCCTACTCGACCTGCTCCAGAATACGCAGGTAGAGGGTTTCGAGGCTGCGCGGCACCTCGCTCAGTGCCAGCACGGAATGGCCCAGCGCGTCCAAGCGGCGCAGCAGGCGCGGGTGCGTGAGGGCAGGGTTCTCTGCCTCGAAGTGGAACCAGCAGTCGCCCCCCGCCACGACGCTCACCAGCCCGCGTAGCTCATCCAGCGCCCCGTTCAGCGGCTCCGCCGTGCGGACCTCCATCAACGGCGGGCCAAGTAGCTCCCGCTTCAGGGAGTCGCTGGTTCCGGCGGCGCGGATGCGCCCGCGCGCGATGATGGCGATGCGGTCCGCCAGCGCCTCCGCCTCGGCCAGATTATGCGTGCAGAGCACGATGGTGTGGCCCTGCGCGCGGAGTTCAGCCACGTAATCGCGCACCTGCTTGGCGCTGTGTGGGTCGAGCGCGGAGGTCGGTTCGTCAAGAAAGAGGATGGGCGGCTCGTGGAGCAGGGCACGCACCAGGGCCATCTTCTGCCGCATCCCCTTGGAGAACTGCCCAATGCGGCGGTCGCGGGCGTGCCACAAATCGAAATGCTTGAGCAGCTTCTCGGCCCGCCCCTGGATGACAGGGGGCGAGAGGCCGTTCATCTCGCCGAAGAATCGCAGGTACTCTTCGGGAAGCATTCGGTCATAGAGGCCGGGGAACTCGGTGAGCAGCCCAATCAGGCGGCGCACCTGCCGTGCCTCCTGCACACTGTCGTACCCGGCGACGGTGGCATACCCGCTCGACGGTTCAAGGATTCCGGCGAGGCAGCGCACGGTGGTCGTCTTGCCCGCGCCGTTGTGCCCCAGCAGCGCCAGAACCTCACCTTCCGCGATGCTCAGCGAGAGGTCGTCTACCGCCACGAAGGTGTCGAACCGCTTGGTGAGGTGTACGGCTTCTATCATCAGGTTAGGAATCCTCGCCACCTCATGCTATACTACGTCGCTGTTACACACGGGACTTCTTCTAAGAAGCCCCGGTCTAGCGACTGATTATACTCTGTTGCACACGCGCGAGACAACCTGAAATAAGTCCTATGAATAAAAGGTTTGTACTGTCCCTGCTGCTCCTCGCCCTGCTCGTCAGTGGGTGCGCCAGTCGAAGCAACAGCCCGACGACCAGTAACGACGCCGCTTCGGCGCTCGAAGCCGCGACGGCAGAGAGTGCTCCCGTAGACGAGGGCACATCTGAAGAGGAAACATCTGAAAACGAAGAGGTGGCTGTCGCCGCGAGCACTGCCACGCTAGCGCCGACCTTCACCCGCGAGGCAGAGGCCACCTCCCGCGCCACCCGTACCGCCAGGGCCACGCGCACGCCCCGC
>DASVVH010000067.1:0-14033 GCA_036386615.1 Ardenticatenaceae bacterium | reverse complement strand
CTGACCGATAGGAACCAGCAGAGGAACATCAGAATCGAGAAGCCAATCCACGCGCTCCCGACGTACATGCCTGTGGGCATCCTTCGCTTTTTCTTCGCTGGCTCTTCCACCCTTACCTCGCCTATCACTATGTCAGTCCATCATGTAGCTGTCTAATCGTACCGTCAAGCTGACCATGCAGCAAGGGGAGCAGGGCCAAAAATCCTCTGCTAAAATTGACAGAATCCACCTTTATGCTAAACTATCTTTCGTGCCACCCATAGAGTTGGGTGCATGGAGAGATTGCTCCAGCCGGACGGATTGGGTCTTGAGCGGCGGAAGACCGTGAATGAGTCAGGACCGGAAGGGAGCAGCTATAAGCGGATTCTTCTGGGTGCCTCAAGGGTGCCTGGTCGCAGTCAGTTGGAGCAGTCTCTCGATGTACCACAACTGGTGGAAGGCAATTTGCAGAGGGGAGTCCTGAAGGGGACTCCTTTTTTGTTTCTCCCCTGGACTGTAGGTTTTCCAGCCTCAGAGCACAACTGGTGCAGCGATGAATGTTTATGAGATGAAAGCGCTGATGGCGCAGTATGGGCTGCGGCCCAACAAGGGCCTCGGCCAGAACTTCCTGTACGACTCCGCGCACCTGCAACGCATCGTGGACGCGGCGGAACTCGGCGCGGGCGACACCGTGTTGGAAATCGGGCCGGGGCTTGGCCCGCTCACCGAACGGCTGCTGGAAGTCGCGGGGCGCGTGGTCGCCGTCGAGTTGGACAAGGGGTTCATCCGCGTGCTTCATGACCGCTTCGGCAACCACGCGAACTTTACCCTGCACCACGAGGACATTCTACAGGCCGACGTTTCCGCGCTCCTGAGGGGCGAGGGCGAGCCGGAACGTTATAAGTGCGTGGCGAACATCCCCTACTACATCACCTCCGCCGTCATGCGGCACCTGCTGGAGAGCGACCTTCAGCCCGGCCTCATCGTTCTCCTCGTGCAGCGCGAGGTGGCGCAGCGCATCACGGCGAAACCGGGCGACCTGAGCCTGCTCGCCATCAGCGTGCAGTTCTACGGTCAGCCTGAAATCGTCGGGGTCGTTCCGGCGGGTGCCTTCTACCCCGCGCCGAAGGTGGACAGCGCCATCCTCCGTGTCCGTCCCTACCCTGAACAGCGCTACGCCGTCAAGGATTTGGATTTCTTCTGGGAGGTGGTGAGGGCGGGCTTCGGGCAGAAGCGCAAGCAACTCAAGAACTCCCTCAACGCGGGCCTCTCCGGCTTCAACGGTGAGCAGGTCAGCGCAGCGCTGGATGGTGCATCCATTGACGCCTCTCGCCGCGCGCAGACGCTGACGATTGACGAGTGGGTCGCGCTCTACGACGCCTTTCGTGCCCTTCAATGATGCATTGCATTTGACGAGGGGCAGAGCAGGCGTATCTTTCCCCTTTACCTTCCACAGCGCCGATAGTTCTGCTCCATAGCGAGTTCGAGAGAAGAGGAAGCACAGTGAGCCAACGTCGCCTCGTCGCGGTTACATTCGCCCTGATGATGGGGCTGTTCCTGGCCTCGCTGGAGGTCACGGTTGTCAGTACGGCCATGCCCACCATCGTCGCGCAGCTTGGCGGCCTGGAGATTTATAGTTGGGTCTTCGCCATCTACATGCTGACCTCCACGACAACGGTGCCCATCTTCGGACGCCTCTCGGACCTGTACGGGCGCAAACCCATCTACCTGATTGGCATCTTCCTCTTTCTGCTCGGCTCAACGCTCAGTGGCCTCTCGCAGAGCATGACGCAGTTGGTGCTCTTCCGCGCCATTCAGGGGTTGGGCGCGGGCGCGCTGATGCCGATGGCCTTCACCATTATCGGCGACATCTACACCCTGGAACAACGGGCGAAGATGCAGGGCTTCTTTTCGGGAGTGTGGGGCGTTTCCAGCGTCATTGGGCCTGTGATTGGCGGCTACCTCGTGGATACGTGGTCGTGGCGCTGGGTCTTCTACCTTAACATCCCGTTCGGGCTGCTCGCTGCCGTGCTCATCGCTGTCTCCCTGATAGAGCCAGTCGAGGAGCGCGACACGGGCCGCGTGGATTATCTCGGCGCGGCCTTGCTGTCGGTGAGCGTGCTCGCGTTTCTTTACGCGCTGCTTCAGGGGGGCACGGCCTACGCCTGGGGCGATTGGCGCATCATTGGCCTCTTCGCTCTCTCCCTTGCATCGGTGGTGGCCTTCATCTGGGTCGAGCAGCGCGTGGAGGGGCCGCTGCTTCCCCTGAACCTCTTCAGCGACAGGCTCTTCGCCACCGCCAGCGCGCATGGCTTCGTGGCGGCGCTGGCCCTCTTCGGCGTCTCGTCGTACATCCCGCTCTACGTGCAGGGCGTGCTCGGCACGAGCGCCACCCGCGCGGGGGCCGCGCTCACGCCGAGCATCATTGGCTGGACGAGCGGGAGCGTCTTCGCGGGCTATCTGCTCCTGCGCTTCGGGCCGCGCCTGATAGCGATTGGAGGGATGGGGTTCATGGTCGTCGGTACCTTCCTGCTCACGCGGCTGGGCACCGAGAGCGCGGAGATGGTGGTCTGGGCGAGCATGCTGCTGATGGGGCTGGGCATGGGCCTGACGATTACCTCCTACCTCGTTGCCGTGCAGGAGCGCGTGCCGCGCCGCCGCCTGGGTGTGGCGACCTCCTCGCTGCAATTCATCCGGCAGATTGGCGGCACCATCGGCGTGAGCGTGATAGGCGCGGTGATGGCGGCACGGCTGACGAGTGGGCTTGCCGCGCTTCCGGGCGGCTCAAACATCAACGCGCAGTCGCTGCTGGACCCCTCTACCGAGCTAGCGCTGCCTCCTGCTATTGCAGATGCGTTCCAGCGCCTCCTGGCCGACGCGCTGCAACCCGCCTTCTATATCGCCTTCGTCGCGGTGCTCGTGGGCCTCGCGATTGCTTTCCTGACGCCGCGTGGCACGACGAGGCAGTTGGTGGCGGACGGCCAGCGCGACGAGGCTCGCCTGCCCTCGGATGTTCCCTCTGAGATACCCAGCTAACTTCTGATTCGACAAGGAAGACGACAATGCAACCTGACGACATGCTGCGCCCGTTCGGAGAGACGGGCCTTATCGTTTCGGCGCTCGGCTTGGGGGCCGGGCAGATCGGCAGCCCCGACCAGGACGACGCGGAGGTGGAGCGGCTGCTCAACACGGTCGTGGACTCCGGCGTGACGCTGATTGACACGGCGCGGGGCTACGGCCTCTCGGAGGAGCGAATCGGGCGGCACCTGAGCCACCGCCGCGAGGAAATCGTCATCTCGACGAAGGTGGGCTACAGCATTCCCGGCTACGAGGATTGGACGGGGCCGATTATCACGGCGGGCGTGGACGCCGCGCTTGAGCGGTTGCAGACGGACTACCTGGACATCGTTCACCTGCACTCCTGCCCGGTGGAGGTGCTGGCGCGCGGGGAGGTCGTGGAGGCGCTGCAACGCACCGTCGAGGCGGGCAAGGTGCGCGTCGCCGCCTACTCCGGCGACAACGAGCCGCTGCGCCACGCGATAGAGAGCGGGCGTTTCCGTGGCGTCGAAACCTCCATCAACGTGGCGGACCAGCGCGTGATTGACGAGGGGCTGGCGATGGCGCGGGAGCGGGGGCTGGGCGTCATCGCCAAGCGGCCCCTTGCGAACGCGCCCTGGCGCTTCCCTTCGCGCCCGGTGGGGCACTACAGCGAGGTCTACTGGGAGCGGCTTGAGGAGATGCAACTGGACCCCGGTGGCCTCTCGTGGGACGAGTTGGCGCTGCGCTTCGCCGCGTATCTGCCCGGCGTCAGCAGTTGCATCGTCGGCACGAGTTCGCTCGACCACCTGCGCCGCAACCTTGCCATTGTGGAGCAGGGGCCGCTGCCGGAGGAGGTCGTGAGGTCCATCTGCGAGGCTTTCAAGGCGCACGATGAGGGCTGGGTGGGGCAGGTGTAGGTTGTCCGGGGTTCAAACTGGTGGTGGGGCCTTCGCTTCGTCTGTGCCCAAACACCCCCGCATTTCCTCCATTTGAATTGTTTCGGATGTGGGGCAAAGGGCGACGACCGACGACCGCTAACGGTTTCCGCCATCTTGTACTGCTTCCAGCCTGCTCTGGCGAGTTCCCAGGCGCGTAGACGGCGTGCCTATGTTGAAGCCGACTATGTGCGCTATTAAAGACTCTCTGGCAGGACCGTGTTTGATGGAGGCATGATTTAAGTCTCATCCAGCGCGGCGGATGACGATGATGGTGAGGTCGTCGTCAAAGGGTTCGCCCTGGGCGTGGGCGATGGCGGCGTCGAGGATGGCGTTGACGATGCCGCGCGCGTCGTCGTCACGGTGGTCGTAGACCAACTCGGAGAGGCGTTCCAGGCCGTATAGCTCGTGGTCGTGGTTCATGGTGTCCATGATGCCGTCGGTGACGAGCACCATCACGTCGCCCAGGCCGAGCAGGAGGTCAATGGTCGTGTAGCGTGTATCAGGCAGGACGCCGAGCGGCAGGTTGCGCTGGATGGGAGAGGAGAGGCTTCCGTCGGCGGCGCGGTAGATGACTGGCGGGATGTGGCCCGCGTTCGCCGCCTGTACGCGGCCCGTCGCGGGGGTCAGCAGGCCCAGGAAAGCGGTAAGGAACATGCCGTTTCGCACGTCTGCCGAGAGGAGCGCGTTAGCCCGTTCGAGCGCGCGGCCCACCTCCTCCTCGCTCCACAGGCTCTCGCGGAGGGCGGTGCGCGCGAGCACCATGAAAAGCGCCGCGCCGATGCCCTTGTCGGCCACGTCGGCTATCGAGAAGGCGTGGCGACCCTCGCTGAGTTCGAGGAAGTCGTAGAAGTCGCCCGCGACCTCGCGCGCGGGCCGCCAGTAGCCCGCCATGTCGTAGCCGGGCACTTCGGGCGCGCCATCGGGTAGCAGCGCACTCTGAATCTGGCGGGCCAGAATCAACTCCTGCGTGCGGCGCGTGTTTTCCAGCGCCTCGTCGTAGAGGAGCGAGTTTTCGAGTGCGACGGATAGCTGGCGGGCGATGCCCGTCAGCACGGGCTGGAGCCTGCGGCTCAGGCGGGTGGTGCCGGGGGGTTGGTCTACGAGGAGGAGGCCGAAGAAGGCGTTGTGCGCCCGCAGGGGCATCGCCGCGATGGGGCAGCCGTTGAAGAGCGTCTGAAGGGCCTTGCAGCCGAGCGGGTGTCGCGCGCCGTCGCCTAGTAGGATTGGATCCGAGGCATCCCACAGGACGACGAAGGAGGCCATCTCCTCGGCGCGGAGGGTCGTTTCCAGCCACGCCGCCTCCACCTGGGGCGAGAAGCCGTGCGCCTCGGCAGGCTCAAGCACGCCCTTTTCCTCGTCCCAGAGGTAGACGACGCAGCGGTCCACCTGGGCGACCCTGACGGTGACACGCGTGACCAGTTCGAGAATCTGTTTGAGGTCGGAGCGGCTGGCGATCAACTCGGCCACTTGCAGGAGGTCGCCCGTAATCGCGGCCTCCTCGTCGCGCTGGGCGATGAGCGTCGCGGCCTGGATGGAGACGGCGGCCTGCTGGGCGATGCCGGAGACGAGGGCGCGGCGACGGTCGCTGAGACGGGGGAGGCTGCTGCGGTAGCCGAGCAGCAGCACGCCCACGAACTCGCCCTGTGACTGCATGGGCAGGGCGATGAGGCCCATCAGCCCGGCCTGTGCGAGCGGCCCGCTCACCAGACGGGAGCGGCTGACGCGCTCCACCGGGACCAACTGGTTCTCCTCGCGGGCGCGGGCCAGAAGGGGGAAGTCGTCGGGGGCGATGCGGTGCCCCACGAGCAGCGGAGCCAACTCGGAGGCGAGACCGAACGAGGCCACGCCCTCAAAGGTGCGGTCCTCGGCGTGCCAGCGGTAGATTGCCGTTACGTCCCCACCGACGAGCCTGGGCATGATGCGGGTGATGGTCTCCAGCACCACCGGAAGCTCGAAGAGGGGGTTCAGCGCCTCGGCGAACTTGAGCAGGCCGGAGGATACCCACGCGGCCTCGCGCTGGGCGACGACCAACTGCGCCTCCTCGATGGCGATGGCAAGCTGGTCGCCGAGAGTGGTCAGCGTGAAGAGGTCCTCGTCGTCCAGGCCACCGAAGCAGTCGCTCTGCACGTCCAGCACGCCCAGCACGCGCTCCTCGACCTTGAGCGGGACGGCCAGTTCCATGCGCGTGTTGGGCAGCAGGTGGAAGAGGTCAGGAATGTAGCGGGAATCCTGAGAGACATCGCTGACAAGCAGCGGCTCGCCCATCCCCGCGACCCAGCCGATGATGCCCTCGCGGCCAATCTCCAGATGCATGGGCAGCTTGGCGAGCTTCTGCCCCGCCTCGCCACTGCCCGCGCGAAAGACTACCTCGTTGGCGTCCGGCGCGACGAGGTAAATCTGGACGTGGTAGTAGCCGAAGGTGGCGCGCAGCAGCTCGACGACCTCCCAGAGCAGGTCGTCGAGCTTGATGACGGAGGCGACGAGGCGGCTGACCTGAGCGATGGCGTGCAACTGGCGGGCGCGCCACTGCTCGCGGCGGAAGCTGCGGGCGTTTTGCAGGGCGACAGCAGCCTGTGTCGCCATGATGGAGACGGAGCGGCCATCGTCGAGGGTGAGCGCTTTGCGGCCCCGGCCCTCGACCATGAGGATGCCAAGCAGCGCGTCGCTCGCCACTAGGGGGATGAGAAGGACACCGCCGCGATTCGGGCGCTCGGCGGCGGTGCGCTCGGCTTCTTCGGCCAGCGCCTCCGCCGTGAGAGTGGAGAGGAGGCGGCCACGTGGGCGCTCGCGCAGGATGGGCGCGATGAGGGGGATGAAGGGCAGCAGGCGGCTCTCCTGCTCCGGGGATGGGAGAATGGGGCGCGCGTGGTCGTTCCCTTCCAGCAGGACTAACTCAAAGCGGGCGTTGGGTAGGATGCGCGGCGCGTAGTCGTAGAGCAGTTCGGCCAGCTTCTCCTCGTCCAGTTGGGCGAGCAGCGTTGCCTGGGCGAAGCGGTTGAGGAGCATGACTGTGGAGACGCGGCTCTCCGCGCGGCCCAGAGAGAGGGCGAAGCCGCGCACGACGAGGGCCAGAATGACGGCCCCTATCATCAGCAGCGAGCGCAGGAGCGGGTCGAAGATGACCCAGGAGACGGCAAGGACTATAGAGAAGGGGAGCGGGGCCAACTCGACGACGAGGGAGGTAGTGGTAATCTGCTGGATGAACTCCCTGGCGCGGCGCACGCCGCCACTGACGAGGAAGAGCCAACCCCAGAGCAGGTGGTCCAGGCTGAACCAGAAGAGGTAGAGCACGACGAGGGGGAGGAGCATGGCCGTCGTCAGCCCTGTCGGCTCCAGCACGCCGCCCATTTGCAGGTAGTAGTTGCCCCCGGCCAGCGCCAGCAGTGCCTTGATGCCGCCATCGAAGAGGGGCAGGTCTATCATGTCGTACCAGCGGCGCTGGGGCCTGCGGAAGAGGATGGAGAATTGCAGGTTGAGGATGCTGCTGATGCTGGCGACGATGGCCCCGCCCGCCGGACCCAGCACCAGCAACGCGGCCACGTCTACCATGTTGACGAGACTGTGCGTCACGTCGGTGGCGATGCGAAAGCCAGCGCGCTTGACGAAGGCGGAGAGCAGCAGAAAAATCCCCACGACTTCCCAGTCAATCGGGGGATGCGTCTGCCGGAGTGACCAGATGAGCCAGCCTATGCCCGCCGCGATGATGAGCAGGCGATAGAGCAGGCTGCGCCAGCTATAAAGCATACGAGGTCTCAGTTACAGGATGCGAGATGCGAGATGCGAGATGCCGGATGCAGGATAAGCATTGTAAGAGCAAGGTACGACACACTGATTATTCTGTATCTCGTATCCTGTATCCCACATCTCGCATCACGAATGTAACGCCTTTTCGAGGGTGAGGCAGTTGCCCTCCTCGCCCTCAAAGCGGTACTCGACGGTGTCCATCACTTTGCGGATGAGGAAGATGCCGAGGCCGCCGATGGGCCGCTTCTCGATGGGCAGGGAGCCGTCAGGCACGGGGACGGCGGTCGGGTCGAAGGAGCGGCCCCAGTCGCGGATGGAGACGAACAGCCTGCGGGAGGTACACTCGGCCTCCAGTTCCAACCGCCCCTTCTGCCCCTTGTAGGCGTGCTCGAAGACGTTGGTGCAGGCTTCGTCTACAGCCATCTTGACCTTGTAGAGCACGGCTTCTTCCTCGATGCATCCCGCGCACACGTCGTCCATGAAGGTGGCTATGGTCCTCAAGTCCGCCACTGTTGCCTGCTCCAACCGCAATCGCCGCACGCCGTCCTCCAGCCGATCTGTCAGGTGTCGCCCTGTGGGCGAAGAGACAAAGGGAAAGCGATAGGGCGAAGCAACGACTGTGGGGAGTTCCCCACGCGCCACTTCGCCCGCATCACCGCCAATCTTATGTAGATTATAGCCCGAAACTAGAAGGAACCAACCGCCTGCGACTCGTCATCGTAGAAGGTGAAGAGGCCGGAGAGGGCCGCCAGGTCGAAGACCTCACGCACGCGCGGCGGAACCTCGGCCAGCACGACGTTACCGGAACCAAGCGTGCGCCCGCGCGTCTCCTTCAGGGCGGCGATGAGCGCGCGGAGGGCGGCGCTGGAGAGGTATTCTACGTCGCGCAGGTTGACGACGATGTTGCCGCGCCCGTTGTGGATGGAGTCCATCAACGTGCGCTCGAATTCGGGAGCACTAGAGCTATCAATCCGTCCGGTGACGCGGAAAACATCGGATCGGCGGTGGCCGACATGTTGAACATCCATAGAGCTACTCCTTTGCAGGGTGTGGAGCGTCATGAGTGGGTGAATTTTAACAGGGGGAGAGACGGAATGCAATAGAGGCGATGGCTCTCGTCAGGGCTGTGTCAAAGTGGGAGAGGAGAAGGAGGAGCGGGAGCGAGAAAGGGGCGGGAGGGCACAGAGGCCAGTATAGGCCAGTAACGGCCAGTACTGGTGAGCGATAAGCGGCCAGTATAGCGACAAGTAGCTGCTATGTAGTTGTTAGTTATTTAACAAGTCCCGCTACTTTGGCACAGTCCTGTGGCTCTTGTGAGGACGGAGGATGGTATAGGGCGGATGGGGGAGAGTCACAGCAAATGATGGGGACGCTAGAAGTGAGCGCTCTGAAGTAACACCAAACCATTGAAAAAGTGGCACAAATTGGTTGGGGTGCCGCCAAGGGTTGCGCTACGCTCCACCCTCGGCTACAGCTTTCGCCACTCCCCTCCGGGGAGTTCTTGTTCTATCTGACCTCCCATTTTGTGCCACCTCTATGTTCAATTGGTAAAAGTCCTTGACCCACGTAGTGGGCGAACCTGTCAGCCGCGCAACTGCCAGAAGGGGCCTGTGAGACGGAGAGTTGCGAAGAGCAGTTCAATCTCGTCCACTGTTTTGCGATGCCACGCGGGGTCGCGGCGGTCAGGGCCGTACCATTCCTGTGCAAGTGCCCATCCCTGCTCAAGCGAGAGAGTCGCGCCGCGCGGGCGGTTCCAGAGGGCGCACCAGCGGTCTACATGTTCTTCCGACCGGAAGAGCAGCATCGTCCTTCAGGTGAATACGATGTTGTCCCACCAGTGTTTCGCGGGCAGACCAAAATGGATGATGCCCTCGCCTTCCGCCAGGGCACCCTCTTTGATGGTCAAGGTCATGGCCTCGCCACAGTCGCCGCAGGCTGTGAGGACGCGCCCGTCCTGCTTCACCATCGCCAGGATGCCCAGCGCGTCCCAGATGCACGGCCCCCACCAGCGATGGCCGTCCGCTTCAACGTGGAAGGGCGTGGGCACGGCGGAGAAGGGCTGCGCCATCATAATCTCGCGGCTGCCTTCCTGAAGGACGAGGTTGCGCGCTTGCGCCAGCCGCTCGAAGCCTGCCCTTACGGCGGATGGCTCCACGCTGAGAGCGTCAGCCGTCGCGGCTATCGTGGGGGCCGCGTGTCCATTCAGAAGCTGGTCATAGATGTGGCGGCGGATTTCAAAGTCGAGCCTGTCGTGCTGTTGCTCATCGACCATGAGACTCCTTCAGGAAGGTTCTGGTAGGTGACGGATGATTGACGACCATAATGAGTTCGCGGTAACGCTCTCGGACGGGATGGGCGCGGAGCAACGGAGCGGGCACCGCCCAGAGGGCACCCGCCGCGCTCCCGTCTAGGCTCAACTATATAACTTCCATCCAGATGGCTTATCTGGCAGTGGCCTGTTCATCGGCCATGATGTCCCTCCGCCGGTCGCTTCTGGTGCAACTCAAAGGGGTAGTGCTGGCTGCCCGACTGAGCGGGTGAGTGTCACGTTGATATACTGGTTGAGACTCACTCCCTCGCGTTCAGCAGCCCTGACCAAATCCTGATGAAGGGTGCGGGGTACGCGGACGACAAACCGCCCGCTATACGCATTAGGAGCATGAGGCTCTGGAATTGGGGCATTATCGTCAATGGCTGTTTCAAGCCACGCGGCCATTGCGTCTCGCAGTATCCTGACCGCTTCTTCGGGGGAATCGCCCTCGGTGATGCAGCCCGGTAATTCGGCGACGCGCGCGAACCATGTCCCCTCGTCTTCCTGAATCATCTCCATTGTGTAAGGCAGTGAGAGGTAATATTCCAGCGGCTTGTGCTCGCTCATTCTTCAGTTCCTTCGTCCTGCTCTGTTTCAACTTCTTCAAGAATTTCCAGGCTGCCCCGCGCCTGGGACTGCAAGTCCCAGGCTGATAGCTCAAGTCGGCTCAAAGCCGACTATTCTGTATTCGAGCGCGCCACCTGCTTCAAATCATCAGGTTATGATGTCTAAGGGCATAGTAGTACGCGGAGTATCGAAAAACAAGAGGCAGCAATAATACTGCCCCTTGTCTTTCGTTATTCATCTGTAACGGAGTGACGCAGTTGAGGGCCGAGGTAACGACTAATGCCTGAAAACCACCCACCATACCAGTTGAAAGGGAGCGCTCTACAGCGTGAGCGACGCGGAGCAACGGAGCGGGCAAGATGTCCGCGCTCCCGGCTTCGCTCAACGGTGTACCTGAATTGGTACATAAGACTCGCATAAAGATTCACCATAGTATGAAGGGCGGGCGAAGCGCTAACGCCTTGTGATAGGGGTGTTGCTGGGTGGATGCTTCACTGCGTTCAGCATGACATGGATGTGGCTAGATGTTACGCGACCTATCACTGGGTATATCCTGTGTGCTAATCTCGTGAATCCGTACACGTACCTTTTATCCAGGTAGCCTATCGGAGCATCGCCTGCTGCGCCAGCCTACGCCCTTCGTCGGTGAGGTGGAGGAGGCCGCTTGCCTCCTGCACGATGCCCCTGCGCTCGGCGTAGCCGACGACCTTCTGCGCGAATGGCTCCTCCCAGCGCAAGCCTTCGGAGAGGTGGTCGAGGCGATTTTCGACCTGCGCCTCCGGCGTGGCCTCGTGGTTCAGCAGGTGAATCGCCAGCATTGTCTGCGCGAACTCCCAGCGCTGCCGCATGCGGCGGCGGGCCAGCGCCACCATGCCGCGCTGCGGCGAGAGGAGGAAGACCAGCCCGAAAATCACCCCCGTCATCGTGACCATCGCTCCCGCGATGCTGCTGTTCAGCAGGCTCGCCAGCCAGTAGCCAAGCACGGCGCTGGCGATGCCAATGAGCACGCTCAGACCCAGCATCCACGAGAGTTTGTCGGTAAGGAGGTAGGCTGTGGCGGGGGGCACGACCATCAGCGCGACGACCAGAATCGAACCCACCGCGTCGAATGCGCCCACTGCCGTCAGCGAGACGAGGGTCATCAGCCCGTAGTGGAGGAGGATGGGCCGGAAGCCAAGCGCCTCCGCGAGTTCGGGGTCGAAGGTCGCCAGCTTCAACTCTTTGAAGAAGAGGGTGACGAAGGCGAGATTGAGGAGCAGGATGACGCTCATCACGACGAAGGTGCGCGGGCCGAGGTCCAGGCCGAAGACGATGGCGCGGTCAAAAGGGGTGAAGGCCAACTCTCCCTGAAAGACCATGTGCTGATCCAGGTGGACGTTGCGGGCGAAGAGGCCAATCAGGATGACCGCGACGCTGAAGAGGGCGGGAAAGACCAGCCCCACCGCCGCGTCCTCTTTGACCAGCTTCGTCCGGTTGAGCATTTCGGTGAGGCTGACGGTCAGGACGCCGACTCCTGCCGCGCCGATGATGAGCAGGGGATGGCCGAACTGCTGGACGACGAAGAAGGCGAGCACGATGCCAAGCAGGACGGTGTGGCTGATGGCGTCGCTCATCATCGCCATGCGCCGCAGCACGAGGAAGACGCCGGGCAAGGCGCAGGCCGCCGCCACCACAGAGGCGACCAGTTGAATCTCAAGTTCGGGACTCACGGCGTCACCTCCGCATGCGGCGTGGGCTGCTGGGTCGGCATCGCGGGGCCGGGGGACTCCCGCAGCAGGCGCTTCGCCTCGGTCATCCCGGTCTGCGTGAGCGCCCACTGGTTTGGTGATGTCTGCTGCACCCAGCCGCGCCCCTGTAGCTGCTTCAATGTGTATTCGACGCCGCCGCGCCCGGCGTTCATCGCCCGCAGCACCTCTGCCGAGTGGCCGTGCATGGCGTTCTCGTGCTGGTTCGCCAAGACGTACAGGTCGGCCAGAACGGTCTCCACGCGCAGGCGGCGATGGCTGCGCTGCTCGCGTAGCCAGTTCCAGACCAGCCCGCGATTTGGGGCGAAGAGCAGGGAGAGCGCGACGATGGCGCTGATGCAGAGGACGATGACCGGCCCGGTCCCCAGGCCGCTCCCCGTGCTGCTGATGACCGCGCCGACGATGCTGCTCAGTGCGCCGAAGAGCGCGGCCAGCACGACCATGACGCTGAGGCGGTCGGTCCACTGCCGCGCCGCCGACGCCGGGGCGACGACCATCGCGCTCATCAGGATAACGCCGACAGCCTGCAAGCCGATGACGATTGCCACGACGAGCAGGGTTGTCAGCATCACGTCGAGGAGCCGCACGGGGAAGCCGAGCGTGGCGGCGTACTCCGCGTCGAAACTGAGGAGCTTGAACTCTTTCCAGAAGGCGACCATCACGAGCAGCGCCACGAAGCCGATTCCGGCAATCGTCAGCACGTCTCGCTGGACGATGGCGGCGGCCTGGCCGAAGAGAAAGCGGTCCAGCCCCGCCTGCCGTGCGTCGGGCATGGTCTGCGTGAAGGCGAGCAGCATGACGCCGAAGCCGAAGAAGGTCGAGAGGGCCAGCCCCAGAGCGCTGTCCTCTTTGATGCGCGTGTAGCGCTTCACGGCCATGACGAGCAGCGTCGCCAACCAGCCCGCTATCAGCGCCCCGACGAGCAGGACGAAGGAACTCTTGCTGCGGGTAATTAGGAAGGCGGCGACGACGCCGGGCAGCGCCGCGTGGGAGATGGCGTCCCCCAAGAGGCTCTGCTTGCGGAGGACGGCGAAGCAGCCCAGCGCGCCCGACACGATGCCGATGAGCGCGGTGCCCAAGGCCACGTTTCGTAGCGTGTAGTTTGTGAACAACTCACCAATCAGGTCCACTGGTTCTCTCCCCGTTGCAAAGTAAAAAGGAGAAAGTAGAAAGGATAAAGCCGGATTCGTCCGGCTGGCCCTTTTCCTTCTTCCCTTTTCCTTTATCCTTTTCCGTTTTCGTGCGCGCGGTTGAGGAAGGCCAGCCGCCCGCCATAGGTCAGGCGCAGGTTCTCGTTGGTGAAGACCTCGCTCACCGGGCCACTGGCGACACGGCGCACGTTCAGCAGCGTTACCCAATCGAAGTATTCGGAGACCGTTTCGAGGTCGTGGTGGACGGCAATCACCGTCTTGCCCGCCGCGCGTAGCTCTTGCAGGAGGGTGATGATGGCGCGCTCGGTGGTCGCGTCCACGCCCTGAAACGGCTCGTCCATAAAGTAGAGTTGCGCGTCCTGCACGAGCGCCCGCGCCAGAAAGACGCGCTGCTGCTGCCCGCCGGAAAGCTGGCTAATCTGGCGGTCGGCGTACTGCTGCATGCCCACTTTTTCCAGCGCGTCCAGCGCCATATCGCGCTCTTTGGTGCCGGGCCGCCGGAACCAGCCGAGGGCACTGTAGCGGCCCATCATCACCACATCCAGCACGCTGGTGGGGA
>DASVVH010000066.1:0-3162 GCA_036386615.1 Ardenticatenaceae bacterium | reverse complement strand
ACTGTATGTGCGCGAAGATGGACGCGGGCGAGGCACCGGGCGGCGGCTGATGCAGGAGGTGGCGCGGGTCGCGCTGGAACGCGACTGCTGGGCGCGCTGGGAGGTGGTGCCTTCCAATCGCCGCGCGCTCGGCTTCTATCGCAAGCTCGGTGCTTATCCTTCAGACTGGCGCATCTGCTGGTGGTCGCAAGGGGCGATGCGCGCGTTGCTGGCCCCTCCGGCTGAGTAAACGAAAAGGCCACACGTCACCGTATAACGTGCGGCCATGAGAACCACCGGCTACTTTGCAGATGACGTGGAGCGATGCTGGCGGCGATAGGCGAGGCCCGCCACTCCGGCGAGGGCCATCCCAGCGAGCGCGAGCCAGGGCGCTGCGGTTCCGCCGGGCGTGGAAGTGTAATCTGATGTTCCCACCGCCAGGAACGGTGAATGGCCCTTTCCAGGTGAGCGTCTGCCCGTCAACTGTGGGGTTCGGGGTCGTGGCACCTGTGCTCGACCCGGCGACGTAGGAGAAGCCCGGCGGCAGCATGTCGGTGATGGAATTCAGCGTCACGTCCCCAGGGTTCCCTGTCCATCTGGTCGGAGTGCAGAGTCTGTCCTTAGTTCTGTGAATTCAGATTGACGCCTCTTCCTGCGCCCTCTATACTCCCCAAGACGCCAACCCTGTCACATACCATGAACGTAGACTTCGTAACCGAGTACCACGACTTGCTTGTCTCCGGCGACCCTCTTGCCGAGTGGGAGCAATTTAAAGCGGGCATGGAGGCTCACAACCTCCGCTTCAAGGAACGCTATGTGTGTAATGTGCTCCGCCCCTTCCTGCTGCCCCGCGCCCGCTACGATGAGGTCGTCCGCGCCACCGACGCCTTCTTTGGGGCTATTCGCACCCTCTACGGATGGCTGATGGAGGACGCGGCCCTGCGCGCGCGCGTGGGCCTTACCGAGGTGGAAGAGGCGGCGCTTCACGTGGACCCCGGCTTCCCCTCGCCTGATGGCATCGGGCGGCTGGACGGCTTCCTGGACCCGCAGGGCACGCTCCGCTTCGTGGAGTACAATGCCGACAGCCCTGGCGGCCTCGCCTTCGGGCCAGCGTTGGGCGACCTCTTCATGGCCTTACCCACGATGCGGCGCTTCGCGGAGCGGCACGCCGTGCAGCCACCGCATTCCATTGCGGATATTCAGGCGACTCTGTTGAACCACTATCGCGTCTGGGGCGGCACCGAGGAGCGGCCCAGCATTGGGATTGTAGACTGGCAGGGCCTCGGCACTGCCCCCGAATTCGTCCTCTGTCAGGAGCACTTCGAGCGCGCGGGCTATCCTACTATCATCACCCATCCTGCCGCCCTCGCGCTGCGCGGCGGCACGCTGTGGGACGAGGAGAGCGGCTGGCCGCTCCACATCGTCTACAAGCGCGTGCTCGTGGGGGAACTGCTGGAACAACTTGGCCTGGAAAATGTGCTTACCGATGCCATTCGTCAGCACGCCGCCTGCGTCGTCAACTCCTACCGCGCGCAACTCCTGTTCAAGAAGGCGCTCTTCGCGCTGCTGTCGGAGATGGCCGACGACGCGCGCTTCCCGGCCCGCCAGCGCGAGGCGATTCATCGCCACCTGCCCTGGACGCGGCTCCTCGTCGAGGGTCGCGTTACGTATGAGGGGCGGGACGTAGAGATGCTCTCCCTCCTGCTGGATGGGCAGGAGCGCTTTGCCCTTAAACCCAATAGTGAGTACGGGGGTAAGGGTGTTGTCCTCGGCTGGGAGATACCCGCCACCGAGTGGCAGCAGGCGCTCAACGATGCTCTCCAGAGCGGGCAACCCCACGTCGTGCAGGAGCGCATCATGGTTGCCAGCGAACCGTTCCCCCTGGTGCGGGACGGTTCCCTCGTCATCGAGCCGCGCTTCATGGACCTGGACCCCTATACCTTCGGCGTGGAGACGGTTCGGGGCGCGGGTGTTCGCCTGGGTGCCTCCGGCCTGCTCAACGTCACTGCCGGGTCAGGCTCCGCCGTCCCCCTTGTGCTGGTTGGCTAGACACAGGCTCCTTGGCGTTGCCGTGTCCCACCTGTACACTACAACCAGAGCACTGAAAGGGTGGAGCAATGGATACACTCGTTGACCGGATCACATTCGACCCAAATGTCTGTCACGGCAAGCCCTGTATTCGGGGCCTTCGCTATCCGGTTGAAACCATCCTTGAATTACTGAGCGCCGGAATGACCATCGAGGAGATTCTGGCCGATTATGCGGATTTGGTGCGCTAGGACATCCTGGCGGCCCTTGCCTTCGCCAAGCGTCTGGCCCAGGTTAGAATTGTGCCTCTTGCCCCGGCATGAACTTCCTCATCTTTCTATTAGTTAACCTGATGAAAGAGTTACAGGTGTGAAGGGTGAGTCATGTTAACAAAGGCTTACAAAAGCTAACATTGATAGGCATAGATGTAAGCCTTTGTTGACATAAAGTTGAGAGGTGCGGGCTACGTTGTGAGTATAGTGCCCGTTGGAGAAAGGGGTAGTGCATAGGGGGAGGGCCGCCGAGGATTGCGAGGCGCAAACGACGCACCTCTCCATCCCCGGCTATTCACCCCAAGCGGTGCTCTGACCGCTTGGGGACCCCGTATAGTTTCGCCACCCCCTCTGGGGGTTCAGGAGCATTGAGTCACCATGCGGAGCCATGCACTTCCTATTATGCCCCCTCTGCAATTCAACTTGGTATAAGCCTGTCATAGCACCATGACCGATAAGCGACGATAGCTTCTGAGTAACTTACTTTCAAGTGATAGGCGCGGAGCAGCGGAGCGGGCACCGCCCAGAGGGCACCCGCCGCGCTCCCGGCTTGTTCCAACTGCGTAACTGTATTAGTACACAAGGTTGGTATACAGGTTCACCCTGTCACGAAGGCAAACCGAAGGGTGCTTACGCTCTACGATAGGCGTGTTGCTGGGAGGATCCCCTTAAGGTCGCTTCGCAGATTCACTTCGTTCAGGATGACATGGCTGTAGCTAGACCTTACTTGATGTACCAGTGTCTGTTAACCTCGTGAAACAGTACACGTATCTGCCAGATTCGCACTCGTGATGTATAATACCTCCCTCAGAACCAATATTCGGCACCCTTGATTGGCCCCATGTCCAAAGTCACTCCCTCCCGCCAACAATACCTTGACCTG
>DASVVH010000065.1:0-2435 GCA_036386615.1 Ardenticatenaceae bacterium | reverse complement strand
GCTTGTGGGCAGAAACCGCGGCTCCAGCGTGTGGTGGTTGCCAAGGGTCTGGGTCATGCCTGGTCACGGTTCTGATAGGACGCGCTTAGCTGCGAAGCTAACCGTTGCGCCTGCTCGTATTCCCGGTGCAGGTGGTCGCGCTGGGCCTTGGGGTTGGGTTCGCGGCTACTTGCCGCCGCGGCTATTTTTTGTTCGCTATCTTTTACAACACGGTTTACAAGCCCCACGAGCTGGGCCAGTTCCCTATCTTCAAGCGTGATGGTGACCATCGGTTCTCCCTTCAACTTCACATACAATAAGCATCAGTCGGTGCTGAGCGGTTCAGCCCTGGTAGCCAGCGTCTCGAACTCCGCCGCGGGGAAACAGTACGATTCGCCGGTGCACTACGTCTGCGTCTGTTGTTGATTCATCGTCATGATCGAGACCCTCTGCCCCATACCAACCGTGGTTCCCCTTCCGGGTAACGCTCGGAGGGGCAGCTTTGCTTCGGAAGGCTCACACCTTGGAAGCGCGATAGGGCCGGGTGTAACAGGGTCGCCACACCCGGCCCAAGGAGTCCTACAATAGAGATTAGCCCAGGACGTACTTGACGGTAGGATGATCCTGCACCATCTGGTTTCGCTCCAGAAGACCGTCCACACCCAGGATGCGTCCCGCACCAATGGCACCCAGACCGAAGAGCAGCGCCGCGTAAACGATATGGTCATCAACGACCCAGCCGTGGGCAATCGGTAAGCCCTGCGCGATGCCACCCGTCAGGCTGGCTGCCCAGAAGAAGAGCATCATCACGGCTCCCCAGAAGGCGCACCAGCGCGTCAGGGCACCCGCCATCAGGCCGATGCCCGTGAGGGTGAGCCCCCACGCCACCAGGCCATCAATGACCGAGTTGCCCGCCATGCTGCCGAAGAAGCCGATGAAGGGGTTGCCTTCGGGGAGGTTGGTCAGGTAGCCAGCGGCGGTGAAGCTGGGGTCGAGCACCTTGGTGATGCCGCCCTGGAAGAGCACCCAGCCCATCACGATACGGAGCGCGACGATGGCATAGCCGATCGCCCGTTCCGAGTATTCAAATTTCACATCTTGACCGAATAGTTGTGCCTGGAGTTGTCGCGTTGCCATCATGAATCTCCTGTGTGAGCTTAGTCTGACGCCTGTCCTCTGACTGACCCCAGCATCCGGCTAAGGCCTATGACTCCTGTCGGGCAGATGGCGCGACAGTCAGCCATATATTTAGAGTACCCGCTACCGGCACAGGTGACATCCCTCGGTCAGGGAGTCTTACTCTCCCCCAAGTGGGGGATCTTGGTTATTGGCGGGCAACTACCTGAGGGATGGAGACAGAACAAGCAATGCGATATTCTGGATGGAAGGGTGCTGGCACGAAGACCAGTCTTTCCGGAGTGAACGGTAGTGGAAAGGACCAAAAATCCACTGGGGATTCCGATGACCGCACATGACCTGGAGGGGGCACTTCCTAGCAGCCGCGTTAGCGGCATTATCGATCTGAACGCGCGCATGAACGGGGCTCGCCTGTCTATTGATGTCGGCGCGGGAATCTCCCCGACTAGCAGTGGATGGTTGACCAAGCCGTGGTCGCAGACGTCCACCGAAATGAAGCTCCTCATTGCAGGTTGCTTTTACCTTTGGAACGGACTCTTGTCACGCGTGTAGATCCACTGGCAAGGCGGCCAGAAAGCCTTTCCATTGAACCACCCGTGCAGCCCGGCGCAGCGGGGCCACTTCCGCCGCCCAGCGCTGGAGATCCGCAAGGGTAAAACCCTGAGGACGGCCGCAATACGCATAGGCGGCAGAGAGGTCGGGGAGTAGCGCCTGCCAACGCCATTTGATAGCGGGGGCAGCCGCTTGCAGGATGGCGCGCCGGTCCGGGCCTGCGGAAGATGTGTCTGCTCCCAGCTCACGCGCGGCCTGCGCCTGCGCCAGCATCGTCTGTATCGCTTCCTGGTATTGGTCATAGCGCCGAAAAACCTCGTCGAGCCACCACTCCAGGTCATGCTGTTCAGCGACGGTGAGCGAGGCGCGGAAAGCGGCCATCGCGGCGTCATCCAGTGCCGCTTGCTGGAACGCCTCGAACAGGAACGCATGGTATCGGGCACCCGAGGAACCCGGTTCGGCATACAGCGCGACGATGGCCTGGTAGCTGACCTGTTCAGGCAGTTCCATAAGACATCTTCCTGAGGCAGTCGTTACGGTTCGTGGCGCACGGGTTGATGCCCGCCGTCAAGGTGGCGGCTGCGCCAGCCAGAAAGTTGCGACACCTCCACCGGACGTACCAGCGCGCTCCCGCGGTGAGGCTGATGTTGCGTCCCTAGAGGCCTTCCCGTTCAAGGGCCTGCTCGATTTCTTCCGTGCTCGTCGGTTCCAGCATTTGCTGCAGGTCCAGATCGTCCGAGGTATGAAGCCCCTCATGCTCCATTAAG
>DASVVH010000064.1:0-4769 GCA_036386615.1 Ardenticatenaceae bacterium | reverse complement strand
CTCATCCCCGCAGTAGACCTCGACGTTGGAATTGAGGTCCGGGTACTGCTCGCCCGACTGTGGCGTGTCGAACTCCTTGTGAAAGAGCATCCCATCCAGCAAATAGGCCAGCCACCCGTGCGGGTTGAGATAACCCACCTTGCAGGGCGGCATCCGCCCGATGGCACGCACCAGCACGTAATCATCGCCGAGAATCAGGCGGTCATCCTTCACACTCCCGTAGGGCCACAATGCCAAAGAGCGATTCGGCAGTAGGCTGTGCGGGTCGGCTGGCACTCGCTGCTGCGGCAGGATGGCGAGGCCACCGAGCCGCGTCTGCGTCAGCGCCCAGGGCGAGAGCGTCACGGGCCACAACCCCTCGTTCTGAAGCTCATGCAGCAGCGTGACGGCGGGGCGCTCCTCGTGCAGCCTAATCTCCACACTCTTGCGAATGTTGGTGATAGACTCGGAGCGCACCAGCCTCACGCCGCCGGGTACCTCCTCTACCTGCAACCCCTCTTCGTCAGGAATGTAGGTGCGCGGGAAAGCTTCCGGCGCGTGCCACAGGCGATGCCCCCCGCGAAAGTAGAAGGTGCCGTAAGGCGTCTCGCGCTTCGCGTCCGGCGCTTCCGCCAGCAGGTTCTGCTCGGAGCCTTGCACAAAGAGGCGGACGATGCGCGGCCCCGCCTCCGCCAGATAGTCGAGCCGCAGGTATTGGTTTTCGAGCGTGCGGGTCGGTAGACCCTGGAAATCAGGCGGCATGCTTCTCCTCATCAGGATGTCGAATACAGCTTCAGGAGTTCAGTTCACAAAGGCTAACCGCTCTTCCAATCGGCACGAATCGCGCCAACACCCGCTCAAGTCTCGTTGGTAACATCCGCCATTCTCAAGTCGGATTGTACTCCCGGCGACCCTCATCCCACTGCATCGTATACAGGTTGAAGTAGCGCCCGCGCCGCTGCAACAACTCCTCGTGAGTGCCCATCTCCGCGATTTGTCCATTATCCAGCACCACAATCTTGTTGGCGGCGGTAATCGTCGACAGGCGGTGCGCGATGACAAAGCTCGTGCGGTTCCGTAGCAGCGTCTCAATCGCCTGCTGGATTTGCTTCTCCGTCGTCGTGTCCACACTGCTCGTCGCCTCGTCCAGAATCAGCAGGCGTGGGTTCGCCAGCAGCACCCGCGCGAACGAGAGAATCTGCCGCTGCCCCACGCTCAAGTTCACGCCGTTCTCGCCCACCTCTGTCTCGTAACCATCCGGCAGCTTCGAGATGAACTCGTGAGCGCCCACCGCCCGCGCCGCCGCCTCCACCTCCTCGCCCGTCGCCTCCAACCGTCCATAGCGGATGTTGTCGGCAATCGTCCCACCGAAGAGAAACGTGTCCTGTAGCACGATACCCAACTGGCTCCGCAGGCTCTCCGTCGTCACCTCCTGAATATTGTGCCCATCAATGCAGATCGCCCCATCCGTGATGTCGAAGAAGCGCGCCAGCAGGCGGATGATGGTGCTCTTGCCCGCGCCCGTCTCCCCCACCAGCGCAATCGTCTCGCCCGGCTCCGCGTGCAGGTTGATACCCTTCAGCACCATCTCCTCGTCGTTGTACCCGAAGCGCACATTCTCGAAGTCCACCCGCCCCTGAATCGGCGGCAGAGGGTAGGCGTCCGGCTCGTCAACAATGTCCGGCTCAGTGTCCAGAAGCTGGAACATCCGCTCCGAGGCCGCCATCGTCGCCTGGAACGTATTGTAGCGCTGCGCCAACTCCCGGATCGGCTCGAAGAAGCGGTCAATGTAGAGCACAAAAGCGACGAGCGTCCCCGCCGTCAGCGCGTCGCGCAGCACCAGCCAACCGCCCACCCCCACCACCAGCGCCGTCGCCAGCGACCCAATCGTATCCACGCCGGGGAAGAAGAGCGCCGACAGCCGCGTCGCCTCCAGGTTCGCGTTGTAGAACGAGCGGTTCAGGTCGTCAAAGTGCGCGAAATTCTCCCGCTCGCGGCTGAAACTCTTCGTCACGCGAATGCCGGAGATGGACTCGTTAAGGTAGCCATTGATGAGCGCCAGCCGCTCCCGCGTCGAGCGGTACGCCTGCCGCACCCGCACCCGCCAGTAATTCGTCAGCATCACCATGAGGGGCAGCACCGCGAAGGTCACGAGCGCCAGCCGCCAGTTCAGCGCCAGCATCGCCACCACAATCCCCACCAGAATGAAACCCGCCCGCGCCAGCCCCGTGATAGACCACGTTACAAAATCTTGCAGCACCCCCACGTCCGAGATGAGGCGGCTCATCAATCGTCCCACGCTGTACTGATTGTAGAAACTGAGCGACAGCCGGTGCAGGTGCGTGAAGAGCGCCGAGCGCACGTCCGCCACGATGCGCGTCCCCACGAACGCCATGATGGCGATGCGCGTCCGGTTCGTCACGTACTCGACGATGGCGACGATGATGAAGAGCCACGTCCAGAAGCGCAGCGTCGTCGCCGAGCCAGCGCGAATGCCGTCGTCCACGGCCCGCCCCACGATCCACGGCCCCGCCACACTCAGCAGCGACGTAATCGCCATCAGAATCACCGCCCACACCATCTGTCGATTGTATGGACGGATGTACCCCGCCAGCCGCCGGACCAGATGCGGGTCATACGCCTTGCCGATGCTATCGTCCTCCTGGTCCTTCTCCGGCAACAACTCTTCTATTTTCTTTTCCAGCGCCTCGCGCTCCAGCCGCTCCCGCTCCTCGGCGCGCAGGCGCGGGTCGTCGCGCTGCGCCGTATGCTGCCGCTGCCCGTTGGCCCGCTCTTTGTTTCCGTGCCCGTTTTCCGTCGTCATCCTATCGCTCCACTCACGTCTCTCATCTTTTGTCTTGACTATCAATACCGCCCCACCTTAGCCGACTTCAGCTTTGAGCTTGGGGTTTAAACCCCAGGCTACTCCGCCATCGTCGCCTGAAGCACCGTGAACTCCTCCTGGTCCTTCAGTTGGAGGTCGTAAATATCGCGATACAAGCCGGGCTGCTCCAACAACTCCCGGTGCGTTCCGCGTTGCACGATTTCGCCATGATCCAGCACCAGAATCAGGTCCGCGTTCTTTAGAGTCAGCAGCCGCTGCGCGATGACGAAAGTTGTCCGCCCCTCCATTAACCGTTGCAGTGCCTGCTGGATGAGATGCTCCGTCTCCGTGTCCACGCTCGAAGTCGAGTCGTCGAGGATAAGGATTCGCGGGTCCATCAGCAGCGCCCGCGCGATGGCGATGCGCTGCTTCTGCCCGCCGGAGAGCGTCACGCCGCGCTCCCCCACCCTTGTCTCGTACCCCTTAGGGAAGCTCAGGATGAACTCGTGAGCGCGCGCCGCCTTCGCCGCCTCGACAATCTGCTCCTCCGTCGCGCCCTTGCGCCCGTAACTGATGTTCTCCCCGATGGAGGTGCTGAACAGGAACGGGTCTTGCAACACGATACCAATCTCCAAGCGTAGGCTCCCAATGGCAATCTCCCGCAGGTCGTGCCCATCCACCCGCACAACACCCCGCGTGGGGTCGTAGAAGCGCGGGATGAGATTCGTCACCGTGCTCTTGCCCGAACCCGTCGGCCCCATCAGCGCGACGACCTGCCCCGGCTTCGCCTCGAAATCGAGCGCCTTCAGCACGTCCAGCGCCTCGCGGTAGCCAAAGTAAACGTCCTCGAACGCCACATACCCCTTCACATCATTGAGCGTGATAGCGCCCGCCCTATCCTCCAACTCGTCAGGCGTGTCCAGAATCTCGAAAACCCGCGCACCGCTGGCCGAGGCCGTCGCGGCCAGGTTCGTCAGAAAGCCCAGCCGCTGGACCGGGCCACTCAGCATCAGCATGTACGAAATCATCGCGAAGAGCGACCCTATCGTGATGCCCCCCTCCAGCGCCAGCGGCCCGCCGAAAAGCAGCAGCAGGAAGACCCCCACCGCCACCAGCAGCGTGAAGAAAGGCCAGTTGTTCGCCCACACGCGAATCACGCGGAAGCGCCGCATGAACCACTCGTCGTTCTCGCGGTCGAACTTTTGCAATTCGTAAGGCTCCCGCGCGAAAGCCTTCACCACGCGGATGCCCGTCATGCTCTCCTGCATCACCGTCGAGAGCACGCCCATCTGCTCCTGAATCGCCGTGAACATCGGGCGCACCGTGTTCCCGAAGCGCAGCGTCGTCAACACCAGCACCACCATCGGCGGCAGCGCCAGCAGCGACAGGCTCACGCTCTCGCCCAGCATGGCGACAATCACCCCGGCCAGCAACAGCACCGTCGAGGCGAGGTCCATCAGCCCAATTCCCACGAAACGCTCCGTCTCCGTGATGTCGCTCGTCGCCCGGCTCATCAGGTCGCCCGTCTGCGAGCGGTCATGAAAGACGAAGGGTAGCCGCTGCACCTTGTCGTAGAACTCGTTTCGCAGGTCATACGCGACCCGGTAACTCATCCACTCGCCGTAGTAGCGCTGCACGAAGGCGAAAACACCGCGCACCAGCGCAATAGCCAGAATGATGGCCCCGCTTATGAACAGCGCCCGCGCCTCGCCCGCCGCCAGCCCCTCGTCAATCGCCTGCTTGATAATCTGCGGCACGATAAGCGCCAGCAGCGTCGCCGCCAGCGCCGAGCCGTAGGCCAAAACGACCTGCTTCGGGTATGGTTTTAGATAGGAGAAAAGACGTCGGTATTGGTCCAGACGGTTCATGGCTATCGGCTCCGGTTATTGCTATAGCAAACCGTTAGTTTACCTAACTGTCGCTGCTTTGACAACCCCGCGAAGGCTATTAGCACGATTCGGACCCG
>DASVVH010000063.1:0-5713 GCA_036386615.1 Ardenticatenaceae bacterium | reverse complement strand
CTAGACCCGCGGAGCGCCGCGTTGCGCGCCCGCTAACCCCCCGACGCTGGCGTGCCTTACTACGTCTGGCGAACGTCAAACTTCACGATGTTACCTTTCTGGCCCGTTACGCCGCGCACGTCGTGGTTCTCGTCGTGACCTGTGCAGTTGGCTTCCTTCACGGGACTGATTTTTCCCAGTATCTCAAACCGAGTCGGAGTTACGCGGCAGCGCCCCGGACGATGGTCTGGGCGACGGGCAGCGATGATCAGGCGGCGTATCTCCGGTGGGGCGCACTGCCGCAGACCATCATCCCGGAGCACCCTGCCGCCGCCCGGTACGTGCCGATTCCCTATCAGGTTCAGGCGGGGGATAACCCCTCGACCATCGCCGCGCGCTTCGGCTTGCAACCCACGACGATTGTCTGGGCCAATAGTGCCGCAGGCGAGAATCCCGACCTTCTGGAGACGGGGCAGGCATTGGTCATTCCGCCGGTGGATGGCGTGCTGCATACGATTAAAGCGGGCGATACGCTGACGGCGTTGGCGCAAGAGTACAAGGTTGACGTGAACACTGTCGTTGGCTTCCCCGGCAATAACTTCAGCACGGCAGATGACCCGCTCGTCGTGGGGCAGCAGGTGATGGTGCCCGGCGGTGTCGTGCCGCTCGCTCCGCCGCCTCCGCCCCCACCGCCCCCACCGCCGCCGAGACCAGTGGTGCAGTCCGCGCCTGTGGCTGCCGCGCCTGCGGTTAGACCTGCCGCGCCTGTTGCGCCTGCACCCGCACCCGCACCTGCGCCCAGGGCTGCCGCGCCCGCGCCCGCCGCACCTGCCGCGAGCACTACCCGCTCCACCTCGAACTACCAGGGAGCTACGGGGTGCTGCATCTGGCCCGTGCGAGGCAGGATTACCCAAAATCCGTCTTCGTGGCACATGGCGCTGGACATCGCGGCTCCGACAGGCACACCAGTTTACGCTGCCGACGGTGGCCGGATTATCTGGTCGGGTTGGGACAATACGGGCTATGGCTATGCCATCAAGATTGATCATGGTAACGGTATCGTGACGCTCTACGCCCACAACTCCTACCTGAACGTCAGCTACGGCGATTATGTGAACAAGGGTGCGCTCATTAGCCGAGTCGGCTCGACGGGCCGCTCCACCGGGCCGCACCTTCACTTCGAGGTTCGCCGCAACGGCTACCGCCTCAACCCGTACAACTGGCTGCCGTAAACTGTATCACTGTAACCATGCGCCCTCGGCTCTCGCCGGGGGCGTTTTCTTTGGTCCCTATGCGTAAGATGATCGAACTCTCTGCGATCGCCTGTATGAGTGTAGCATGCTGGGTGGATGCCCTTAAGGTCGCTTCGCAGATTCACTGCGTTCAGCATGACAAGGGGAGGTGGCTCGCTTGCTATCGCCTTCAACACCCACGTAACAGAGCCGCCAGATGATTTTTGCGGATAGACACTTGGCGCGAAGGTGCCCTGTGGACCTGTAGAGATTGCTCGTGCTTGGAGCGCATCGTATAATTGCGCCATGATAAACGTCTACTCCGTCTCTCGCATCACGGCCTATCTGCGCGACCTTCTGGCTACCGACCCGCTGCTCTCGGACGTGTGGATGCAGGGGGAGGTCTCCAACTGGTCGCAGTCCCGCTCCGGCAACTGCTACTTCACGTTGAAGGATGGCGGGGCGGAGATTCGCTGCGTTATGTGGAAGGACGCGGCGGAGCGGATGCCCGTGCTGCCTAAAGATGGGGAGGACGTGATGGCGGCGGGCTACGTTTCGGTCTATGCCCCGCGAGGGTTGTATCAGTTCTGCATCGAGGAGATGCAGCCTGTGGGGGTGGGCGTCCTGTACCAGCGCTTCGAGGCGCTGAAGGCGGCGCTGACCGCCGATGGCCTCTTCGACGACGGGCGGAAGAAGCCGTTACCGCGCTTTCCGCGCCGCATCGGCATCGTCACCTCGCCGCGCTCGGCGGCCCTTCACGACATGCTGAATGTTCTGCGCCGCCGTCACCCGTTGGTGCAGGTGCTCGTCAGCCCGACGCTGGTGCAGGGGCAGGAGGCACCAGGCGAGATTGCGCGCGCGCTGCGCCGCTTCGAGCAGAGCAAGGTGGACCTCATCATTGTGGCGCGCGGCGGCGGCTCGATGGAGGACCTGTGGGCATTTAACGAGGAGGTGGTGGCGCGGGCCATCTTCGATTGCTCGATTCCCATCATCTCCGGGGTGGGGCACGAGATTGATTTCACGATTGCCGATTTCGTGGCGGATTTCCGAGCGCCGACGCCGAGCGCCGCCGCCGAGTTGGCGGTGCCGGACATACGCGAGTTGCGGGACCGCCTTCAGTTGAGCACCGCCGCCCTGCACGACGCGATGGAGACGAACCTGAGCGCGCGGCGGCAGCGCGTGAACCAGGAGACGCGCGCCCTGGAACGGTCGGCCCCGGAGAACCGCCTGAAGGAGCAGCGTCAGCGAGTGGACAATCTCACGTTCCGGCTGGAGCGGGCGCTGACGAATCGGCTGCGGCTGCAACGGAGCGAGTTGGCAGGGACGCAGGGTCGCCTCGCCAGCCTAGACCCGTGTGCTACCATCGCGCGGGGGTACGCCATCGTGGCGGACGAGGCGACGGGAAGGTTGATGCGCCGCGCCGCAGAGGTGACACCCGGCCAGTCCCTTCGGGTCACGGTGGAGGAGGGAGCGTTCCGGGCGACGGTTCAAGAGGTGGCCGAGCGGGACGGACGGCTGGACGGGTGCGAGTAGAGTGTCTTCCTTATGGAGGATTGCACTAGAAGTTGGACTACTCGCAGACGAAGGACGAATGCAACGGCATACAGCCCGTTTGCGGTGCCTCTCCATTGTCCAACCTCTATGTGATTTTTCTATGAGCAACGATTAAAGGGACCGAACGATGAGTGAACTGACCTTTGAAGAGGCGTATATAGAGTTGGAGCGCGTCGTGGCGCGGCTCGAAGAGGGGGCGACGACTCTCGACGAGGCGCTCCAGCTTTACGAGCGCGGGACGGTGCTCTCGCAGTACTGTGGGACGGTGCTGGAACAGGCGGAGCTTCGGGTACACCAGCTTCGGGACCGAGAGGACGGCGGGCTGGACGAAGTTCCTTTCGAGGAGTAGGGGGCGGTGCAACTCCTTGGCGCGCTTCTCCGCAACCAACCTCTGGTCATCGCCAATCTGGCGTGGCTGGTGGCGCAGGCGTTGAAAGTTCTGACGCATTACGCTTACACGCGACGGGTGGATTTTCGCATGTGGGCGAGCAGTGGTGGCCTGCCGAGCAGCCACAGCGCTTTCGTGACGGCGCTGACAACGGCGATAGGGCTTCAGGAGGGATTCGACAGCGCGCTCTTCGCGGCCTGCTTCGTGTTCGGCTCCATTGTGATGTTCGACGCGCGGGGGGTGCGGATGGCGGCAGGGCACCAGGCGCGGGTGCTTAACCAGATTGTGCGCGAGTTGTTCGAGGGGCACCCCATCTCGCAGGAGAAGTTCAAGGAGTTGCTGGGCCACACGAATTTTCAGGTGATTGCGGGCGCGCTGCTGGGCATTGTGATGGCGGTGTGGTGGATGGGCGGGGTGGTAGGGTAGACGAAGGATGAAGGACGAAGGACGACCGACGACCGACGACCGATGACCGACGACCACTAACGGCAGACGATGGAGCCGCTAGCAGTGGGTGCTCTGTGTCACAGGGAAAGGAGAATAGGAGCATGAACTGAGTCAAGGATGCGGTATTCGGAGCCGTAAAAGGCGTGATTGTCTCCCTGGTGCTCGGATTCGTTGCGTGGATATGCTTTGCGATAGTGGCAATCTGGTCGTATGGAGGGGTGTTGGCGCTACGCGGCACAGATTGGTCGGTGATACTCATGAGCTTTCTCGTCGTACTCTCGTGGTTGTGGTGGTATCCCCTTTTCGCGGCGGTCTTTGGGGCCATACATAGTAGGCGGACGGCGAAGTAGGCCAGTTTAGTCTCTATCCGTAACATGATCGAAGCCCCTGTAATCACCCGTAGGGGTGTGGCATGCTGGGTGGATTCCCTTAAAGTCGCTTCGCAGATTCGCTCCGCTCAGAATGACAACTGATGGTGGTTCGCTTGCCGCCATTCACAACCCTCATGTACCACGACCTGACAACAGCTAGCCTGTGACGTTCTCTGATACTTACGACTAGGAGCAACGGCGCGGGCAGGATGCCCGCGCCGTTGCTCAAGGTTATAGCTGTACGGATACATAAGGTTGGCATACAGATTGGCCCAAGCACGAAGGGAGGCCGAAACGTGCTAATGCTCTACGATTGGCAAGTTGCTGGGTGGATCCTTCACTTCGTTCAGGATGACAAGTAAGGAGCTAGGGCTTACTTGATGTATGCCTGGGCAAAGACGAATGTATGTGAACCTCGTGGAACAGTACATATAGCTTCTAGTGGGAGTGGCGCTTTCATGGGGGGATGACGGCCTCGCCTTCCTGGAGACCTTCGAGAATCTGGACCATGCGGTCGTCCTGCGCGCCGAGCACTACGTCCTGCTCGGTGATTTGGCCGTTGCGGGTGACGAGGACGTAGGGTTGAGTCTCGGCGTAGCGGATGGCGGAGAGGGGCAGGAGGAGAACGCCCTCGGCGTGGGCGGTGCGGATGCGGAGGTCTGCGGCCATGTCGAGGCGGACGGGAAGGTCGGCGGGATCGAAGGCGATGATTGTCCGGTAGGTGGTGGCGGCGCGGGGCGTGCCTGCGGCGGGGGCGATGAGGCTGACGCTGCCGGAGAGAGGGCGCGCGGGAAAGGCGTCAAGGGTGATAGTAACGGGCTGCCCAGGCTCCACGCGGCCAACGTCCACCTCGTCCACCTCGGCGGCGACGATGAGGGTGGCAGGGTCGGCGAGGGAGAGGAGGGGCGTGCTGGGGCTGGCGCGCTCGCCCGTCGTGACGAGCCGCTCGGTGATGATGCCCGCGAAGGGGGCGCGCAGGGTTGCTCCGGCAAGCGCGGCGTCGGCCTGGGCGAGGCGCGCCTGTGCCTGCTCGACCTGCGCGGCGAGCATGGCGCGCTCTTCTTGAGAAGCACCTTCGACCAGTCTGCGTAGGGTGGCGCGCGCGCCTTCAAGCGAGGCGCGCGCCTGCTCGACCTTGACGGCCTCTTCGCTCTCGGCCTGCTCGTCTTCGGGGAGGTCGTCCAGTTCTGCCTCCGCGACGGCAAGGGCAAGCTGGGCGGCGCGCATCTGGGCCTGCGCGGCCTCGATTTCGGCGGGGGTGGCCCCAGCCTCGGCTCTGGCGAGTTGTGCCTGCGCCCCCGCCAGCCCGGCGAGTGCTTCCTGACGTTTCAGTTGCAACTCGGTGGTATCGAGGGAGAGGAGGGGCGTGCCCGCCTCGACCAGATCGCCTACCTCGACGTTGACGGCGGTGATGGGGCCGCCGACGGGCAGGGAGAGCTTGGCGCGGCGCGTGGCGTCCACGCGCCCGGTCGCCTCGACGATGGCGGCGAGGTCGCCACTGGTGACAACCATCTGGCTGGCGGGGGCGGAGGCGGCGGGGAGGGGGGTTGAGCCGGAGCGGCTTCGCGCCCACGAGAGGGCGAGCGCCGCCACGAGCAAGAGGATTATTGTGGGGATGAGCCAGCGTCTTCTCATGGTGTGACCGGAAGGGTGTTGAGCGGCGTGACGGGAACTAGCGCGCCGCTCGCGTCAAAGAGTTGCCATTCAAGGTGAAGGTCGCCCTCGCCTTCGGAGAGGGGCAG
>DASVVH010000062.1:0-2217 GCA_036386615.1 Ardenticatenaceae bacterium | reverse complement strand
GCTGTCAAACTCAAAGCTCGTGTTCTGCAATATCTGCGCGTTGGTCGCCCTGGTCTCCTGCGCTCCTTGAGGCGCGGACGCGCCCTCCTCGGCCTGAACAGGCTCGCTGTCGAGGTCAAAGCCCAGGTCGGACGAATCGTCTGGCCCGGCGAGCGTGACGCTACCCGTCGCGCCTTCGGGGATGGCTTCCTCACCCTCCGCGCCGCGGTAGGCGGGGCCAGTAATTGTCACCTGATACTCGGCAACGTCACCCGTGCCCAGGCCGTTGCTGGGGTCCGTGAACCAGATGCGGCGCGGCGCGGGCGGCGCGACCGTGTTGACCATATCGGCGCGGCCCCACCCGGCGACGTTGTTCGGGCGGCTCCAGGGCACTTCCTGGTGCTGCGTGAAGCCGTACTGGCCGGGGGCCATGTCCGTCGCGCCGTTGAGCAGGAGCGCCTTCATCAGCGCCGCACTGGGGTTTGCCACGCCCTGAATGCGCGTCAGCCACTCGCGCACGAGCGTTGCGCCGCCCGCCGTCAGCGGCGTCGCCATGCTGGTGCCGCCCAGCCAGTAGTAGTGGTCGTTGTAAGGTGCCCAGCCCGTCGTGTCGGCTGCCCTGGAGAGGGTGGAGAGAATCCATGCACCGGGGGCCACGATGTCCGGCTTGATGCGGCCATCGTCCGTTGGGCCTCGGCTGGAGAAGGGTGCCATGCCGTAGGCGTTGTTCGCCCCACCATCGCCCCAGATGGGGAACATCGGGAATCGCTCGTCGCCCCATGTCGGATTGAAGGTGCCGAGGCCGCCGGGGCAGGTCGGGCACATGGCCGGGACGCCGCCGGGATAGAAGTTCTCGCTCGCGCCGACTGACAGAATGTTCTTGGCAGTTCCGGGCGCGCCCAGCGAGTCGTTGTCTACTACGCCATTGCGGGGGTTCGCGTCCACGCCGTGATTGCCAGCCGCGAAGAGAATCAGCATGTCCTTGAGTTCCCACGCCGCCTGGTCAACCGCCTGGCTGTCCGAGGTGTAGACGCCATTGACGTTCGCGCCCCAGGAGTTCGTGTGGATGCGCGCGCCGTGTTGGTACGCCTGCCGCATCAGTTGCCCATCGTCGGCGGGGATGCCGCCCAGCCCGCCGTTCGGGTCGAGCAGGCTCTGGAAGACGTACTGCGCTTCCGGCGCGGTGCCCGCCTCCGAGTTCGAGTAGAAGTGAGCGGCGGGGGAGGAGCCGGAGCGGACACCACTGCCCAGCACCGACCCCGCGACGTGCGTGCCGTGCCCGTCGGTGTCGTTCCAATTGCAGGGGGCGGGCCGACCCAGGCAGTACGCCTGAATCAATCGCCCGCTCAGGTCCGCGTGCAGGTTGTTGGCGTCGCCCGTGTCGAGGCCCGTGTCGGCAATCGCCACGACTTGCCCGGCACCGAAGAGGCCCAGGCTGGCCCGCACGCTGTTGGTCCGCATGATTTGACCGCCGCCGACGCGGTTCGATAGTTCCGGTGCAATGTCAGGCTCGACCCAGATGACGCTATCCTGCGCGGCCAGTTCGCCGACGCGCTCCGACGGCAGCGTCACGTCCAGATAACCAGCGAAGTTGTTGCGACCCTGCTTCGCCACCTTGCCGCCCAACTTTCTAATCTGCCGCGTCAGCGCCGCGAGGTCGGCGTCGGGCAGCGTCTGCACGTTGAGCGTGATGTCCCTAGCAGCCGCCCTGGTCACCGTCAGCGCGGGGTCCAGGCGATAGGCGGCTTCATAGTCGCCGACCCACCGAACGGAGCGTAGTTCGCCCACCGCCGCCGCCGTCTCCTCGTCCATACGGGCGATGAAGGCGTATTCGGGGATGTAGCCGTATAATTTCGCCCCCAAGCTCGTTACTTCCGCCTTCCATTCTTCCAGGACGGGTCCGGTGAACTGAACAAGGTACAGGTCGTTGGCGTTACCGGGCACGAAGTCCGTGATGGGTGGCCCCTCATTGACTGGGTCGAAGGTCGCGCCCTGAAGATAGATTTCACCGCCCTCCTCGTCGGCGTGAGCGGTGCCGAACTGGGGCACCGCCGCTGCCAGGAGGATGAGCACCAGCACGATAGCAAAGACTAATCGGTTTCTCATGGTCATGGTCCCTCCTGCTTTACTGCGGAACGACTGGTAAATCTGGTTGCGGCCCTGCTCTATCTTCATCGTGGTTCCCGACCTCCACCTGCGGCATTGCCAGTTGAGACGGTAGAAGGTAACGTATGCGCC
>DASVVH010000061.1:0-7105 GCA_036386615.1 Ardenticatenaceae bacterium | reverse complement strand
CCGCCATCTTATAATGGAGTAGGAAAAGAAGAGACCCGAGAAGTGATAGCTTCTCTATCTCTGGCCGAGTTGTTTCCAGGTTGTTAGGGTCTTGCTCTCTGGGGGCTTGATTGTTACAGCGCAGGTTGGAAGTAGTATATGGACTTTAAAACGTGGGTCAATGCGCTATTTGGCGGGTTTTGGGTTGGTCATATTGTGTAGTTTAATTACTATACGAAAGAAAAAGGGGTGCGGCACGGACGAGGATGGACAAGCAACGCTCTTCTTAGATGTAAGTCAGGAGAATGCCCTCGACTATCTCAAGGCTCAGGCGCTGGTCCACTTTGCTGAAAAGTCATCCGAACCCAATCAAGTGGTCAGTGGCACCCTGATAACTATGTGAGACTGTCGGGAGGGCGCGAATAAGCACGCGCCCTCCCGACAGTTAGCAATCTGCTGGTTCAGCCACGTCTTACGATGGTTTGTTGTCCAGAATCTCGTCAATTCGCGCTATGAGATCGGGTGTGAGTTGAGGGACCACTGTGAGGGCCTTCATGTTCTCGTGGACCTGCTGCGCGCGGCTGGCCCCTGTGATGACGGTGCTCACGTTGGGATTCGCCAGACACCAGGCGAGGGCGAGTTGGGCGAGGGTGCAATCCAACTCGTCGGCTAGGGGAGCGAGCTTATGCACCTTCTCGATACGGTCGGGACGAATGACGGAGTTCTGAAGCCACTGGTAGCCGTCGAGCGAGGCGCGGCTGCCTTCGGGGATGCCCTGGTTGTACTTGCCCGTGAGAAGGCCGGAGGCGAGTGGACTCCAGATGGTAGTGCCGTAGCCAAGTTCGTCGTAGAGCGGGTCGTACTCCTTCTCCACGCGGTCACGGACGAACATGTTGTACTGCGGCTGCTCCATCGTGGGCGGTGTGAGGTTGTATTGGCGGGCGATCGCGTCCGCGCGCATGATGTCGGCGGCGCTCCATTCGGAGGTGCCCCAGTAGAAGACTTTGCCCTGCCGGATGAGGATGTCCATTGCTCGCACAGTCTCTTCAATGGGCGTGTCGGGGTCGGGGCGGTGACAGAAGAGGAGGTCTACATAGTCCATCTGGAGGCGGCGGAGCGAGTTGTTGACGCCTTCGATGATGTGCTTGTGGGAGAGGCCCGTGTCGTTCGGCCCCTTGCCACCCCAGAAAACTTTGGTCGAGATGACAAGGTCTTCACGCCGCCAGTCCATCTTCTTGATGACGTTGCCCATGACGGTCTCGGCCCTACCCTGCGCGTAGGACTCGGCATTGTCGAAGAAGTTCACGCCCTGCTCGTAGGCGGCTGACATGCAGGCCACCGCGACCTCTTCATCTACTTGTTCTCCATAAGTGACCCATGCGCCCAATGAGAGCGCGCTGACTTGCAGCCCTGATTTTCCCAAGCGGCGATAGTCCATGTTGTTCCTCTCTTTGCTCGAAGGCTTATTTGCTCGTAAGAATTGTTTAGCAAGTACGGCTCCCTGATGTGCAGAAAACCGCGAGATTAGACCATCGCGGAGGAGGGAACGTCCGGGTGGTGGCGAACGTAGATGACGAGTTGGTCAATGTAGCTGGCAAGGGGCGGGCAGGCGATACCGCTGCCCGCCAGGTCGCGCTGCGTGTTCTCGCTGGCGTAGCGCGTGGGATGGGAGAAATAGGGGAACGCCTGCGGCTCGATCTCCATCCAGCGCTCCAGAGAGGGAAGGCGCTCTAATGCCCTGCCAAGAGGGCCGAGCGAGAAAGGCACGCGGAGGAGGCGCTTTCGCGTGGCGCGCTCGATGAGTTGGAGCAGTTCGGCGATGGTGGGCGGCTGCGGGTCCGCGAGGTGGTAGACTTGCCCGGCGGATGCTGGGAGGCCGCTCAGATAGGCAATGGCAGGCACTACGAAGTTTCGGGGCACTACGTTGAACTGGTAGCGCGTGGAGTGGCGCGGGACGGGCACGAGTGCGATGGCGGGCGAACGTAGAATCCAGCGGATGAGGTAGTAGGGACCATCGTATTTCTGGGTCGCGCCTGTCGCGCTGTCTCCGACGACGATGCTGGGGCGGTAGATGGTCGCGGGGAGGCCCTGTTGCATACGCTGCTGGACTTCAACTTCGGCCAGGTACTTGGTCTCCTCGTAGTGGTTGTTGAAGTTTTGTCCCTTGATGAGGTCGGCTTCGGTGAAGAGGCCGTCGTAGCGGCCACTGACGTAGCAGGTGCTCACGTAGTGGAAGCGCTCCACGGAGGGGCAGGCTGCCGCGAAGTCGAGCATGTGCCGGGTGCCCTCGACATTGACACGCATTCCCAACTCGCGGGAGACGCCAAGATCGTAGACGGCGGCGAGGTGATAGATTTCGACTATCTCGCTCTGGAGGGAGGCTGAATCGTCGCCCAGACCGAGGTCTGGGCGGGTGATGTCGCCTTCTATCAGGCGGATGCGCCCCTTGCTGCTTGGGTCCGCCTGGGTGAACTCGGAGGCGCGTGCTTCTGCCTGCGCTCGGAATTTGGGCTGCACGAGGCAGGTAATGGAAGTCTGGGTGTCATAGCGGTCTAGCAGGTGTTCGATGAGGGTGGAGCCAAGGAACCCCGGGAAACCTGTCAGGAAGATGGTAGGCATGGTTTAACTCGCGTGTTGTGCCAGGAGATAGGTAGATTTGTGGAGATTGCACACATTTATTAGAAAGCTTTACATTGCGGCGAAAATTCACCAGGAGCAGGTATGCTACAAGTCAATTCGCGAGACTAGTAGATTGTTATGTCAAGCTCAGATGGAGTCTGAGTGACAACTGTTGGATGAAAGCCACATCTGGTGGGCGAGTTGTGCTATACTTCTCGCTGGTTCCATGAGAGTACCACTGCTCAACTTCAACCGAAATAAAGGGGACGGAATGAAACGTCTCGCGATTATTATGCTGGCTCTCGTGCTGCTGGCATCCGTATTACCCACGAGAGCGACAGCGGCTCCATCGTTGCAGTATCGTGGCGAGGTCAGTTCACCGCGCTCCAATGCCGTGCTCCGGGGGCAGGTCGCCGTCGAGGGGACGGCAGACCATCCTGAGTTCTGGAAGTACGAGGTGCGGGTCGCACCGGGGTTGAACCCACAGGTGAGCGACGATCAGTGGTTCCGTATCAACGTGCGGGAAGAGCGAGTCATTGGCGGGCAGTTGGCGGTGTGGAACACGGCGAGCTTTCCTGACGGGGTCTATACGCTCCGCCTGAGAGTGGTGCGCCGAGATGGGAACTGGCAGGACTTTGACGTGCGTCCCTTGAGCATCAGCAACGCGGCTCCGCCGACGTCCATCCCACCGACGTCCATCCCGCCGACGCCGATACCGCAGGATACGCCGACGCTCCTTCCGTCGCCTACCCTGGCGGCGACGTTCACGCCAGTGGTCATTGAGACGGCGACGCCGGAGGGGTCGCCAACACCGACTGAGACGCCAACGCCTGAAGTGTCGCCAACGCCGGAGGTGATTCCAACGCTGGAGGCTTCAACGAACCTCACGCCGTCGCCGGGTGGGTCGCCATCGCCGGAGCAGACAGTGGAAGGGGCCACGCCGCTGCCCACCTCGCCTGCTGGTAACGGCACGGCTATTGTCGTCGCTCAACCTACAATTATTGTGCCGACTGCCTCCGTCTTTCCTGCCGGGGGCGCGGGCGTGGGGGAGGAAGAGACCTTCCCAACACCATCGGCGGGCGATTCAGGTTTTCCACTCCCCAGCATGGAAGGGTTCGAGGTTCGGGGGCTGGCGACTTCCTGCCTGATGGGCATCACGTTTACCGTCGGAATCTTCGTGGTGCTGGGGCTGCTGTACTTCGTGCGGTCACTGGTTCGCTTGTTCCGCTAGGGTGGCGCTATGTATCTGGTTGTCGGACTGGGTAATACAGGTGTTGGCTATACGAAACATCGCCACAACATAGGCTTCCAGGTGGTTGACCTGCTGGCGGCTCGCCACAACATGCGCTTCGACCGGAATGAACAGCAGGCAAAGGTGGCTGCGGGGACGGTTGGGGGACGGAAGGTGATGCTCGCCAAGCCGCAGACGATGATGAACAACAGTGGCCGGGCAGTGGCGGGGCTGGTGAGATACTACAAGATTCCACTGCACAAGCTTATCGTCGTGGTGGATGACCTGGACCTGCCAGAGGGGCAAATCCGCCTACGCTCACAGGGCGGCTCGGCGGGGCAGAACGGGATGAAGTCGGTTATCGAGCACGTTGGGAGCGAGGGGTTTTCGCGGCTGCGCGTGGGGATTGGCCGCCCGCCGGGGAGGATGGACCCAGCGGCCTACGTGCTTCAGAACTTCTCGGCAGAGCAGGAAACGGAGTTCGCCATCGTCCGGCAGGAGGCGGCGGACGCTATCGAAGCGTGGCTGGCAGAGGGCATCGTGGCGGCGATGAACCGCTTCAATTGACGAGACCGGAGTTAAAGCAGTTCGGCTTCTTTTTCCGGCTGGGGAACGGAGGGCAGGCGCAGGTGCTGGCGCACTTCGCCCGCGCTGGAAATAGCACCAGCGAGGAGTTCAAGCGAATTGACGATAGAGGCGCGCTGTTCGGACGATAGACCCGTGAGGTCCTGAGCGATGTGCTGCTGGAGCTTGGCGAGCACTTCCAGATAGAGTTTGTCGCCAGCCTCGGTGAGACGGATAATAACGGCACGGCGGTTGGCGGGGTCCGGTTCGCGGGTAATCAGCCCCTTCTCTACGAGTGAAGTGACCATCTTGCTCATCGTCGGAAGAGAGACATCGCGGCGCTCGGCAAGCTCGCCAAGGGAGCAGCCACCTGAGATGCGAATGTGGGCGAGCACGCGCACATGCACCAACGTAAACCAGCCCTCGCCGAGTGTCTGCCGCGCCTCTGCCGCGATGATGCGGTTCAAATACGGCACGACCTCAACGATATGAGCAGCAGCCTCCATCGGGTTCATAGGTTCTCATTTCTATTGACGAACTGCAAAGAAATAATTAGCGTTACCAATTGTAATACAGCAACGCAAACTGTCAAGTGCTTGCTATTATGGCATTTTACTACGGGTCGTCAAGCGCATTTCCGGGCATGCGACGCCGGAGAGTGACATCAAAACGAGGTTCGACTCATGTTAATTGAGGCTACGACGTGGCAACCGCCGGATGGCAGCCCCGCGCTAGCGGCCATTGTGCTGGAAAGCCAGACGGCGCGGATGGTGGTGGTGCCGGAACGGGGCGGCAAGATTGTCTCGCTGTACGATGTGAAGAGCCGCGAGGAGTGGCTGTGGCTCAACGAGGAGCTGCCCTGGCGTCCCCCTTCGCCTGCTGATGATTATGTCAAGCTGCACGACCTGGGCGGATGGGACGAATGTTTTCCAACGGTCGCTCCGGCGACGGTGAATGGCCGAAGCTGGCCCGATCACGGGGATTTGTGGTGGCGGGCGTGGGAGAGCAGGGTACGAGGCGACGCGCTGTGGATGGGCGTGGAGGGAGAAGGGTATCGCTTCGAGCGCAGTATGCGCCCGACCAAGGCAGGGTTTCTTCTGAACTATTCGGTTGAGAATCTGGGGGAGGAGCCTTTGCCCTACCTGTGGTCGGCGCACCCGCTGTTCTTGACTGACCCACCGCTTACTGTGGAGGTGCTGGGCCGCCCGGAGTTGCGGCTCGCCAACGATAGCGTGCTGGGCAAGGCGGGCGAGAAGGCACGCTGGCCCCTCGTCAAGGAGCGTGACCTTGAGCAGATAGGCAAGCCGAGTGGGCTAGCGGCCAAGCTCTTCCTGGCAATGGAGGAGGGCGAGGTTATCCTGACGAAGCGGGATGGGGCGCAGTTGCAGATGCGCTGGCCCGTTGACAAGGTTCCAATGCTGGGGCTGTGGGTGAACGAAGGGGGATGGAGCGGCACGGGCGGCTCCCCCTACTGCAACCTGGGCGTGGAACCGACGAGCGGCGCGCCGGATGACCTGGCGGTGGCGCTGAACAAGTGGAAGTGCGTGCAGACTCTGCCGCCGGGCGAGGCCCAAAGCTGGTGGCTGGAGCTAAAATTCATAGCGGGAGGGTAGCGATATGAAGCCTAATGTTATCGAGGTAAGCGAGGCGACGTTCCAGAAAGAGGTAGTGGAACGGTCGAATAAGGTGCTGGTGCTTGTGGATTTCTGGGCACCCTGGTGCGGGCCGTGCCGGATGCTGACGCCTATTCTGGAGCAGTTGGCGGCGGCTGGCAACGGGCGTTGGGTGCTTGCGAAGGTGAACTCGGACGAGAACCCAAGGCTATCGCAGCGCTTCGGGGTACAGGGTATCCCCAACGTGAAGGCGTTCAAGAGCGGTCGGCTCGTGGATGAGTTCGTGGGGGCGCAGCCGAGGCCCGTCGTCGAGCGGTTCCTGGCAAAGTGGCTGCCTAACCAGTGGGACGAGAGCGTGGCGCTGGCAGAGAAGAACATCGAGAAGGGCGATTTGAAAGCTGCGCGGGCGGCGCTGGAGGCGGTGGTTCGTGAGAGGCCGGACCACGAGAAGGCGCGGCTGGCACTGGCGCGGGTGGAACTTCAGGAGGGGCACGGGGAGGCGGCGCTCAAGCAGCTTGAGGCCATCCCCGCGAGAGGACCGAATGGAGCCGCCGCGCGGGCTTTACAGGCCGAGGCCCGCTTCCTCAAGACGCCGCAGCATGATCTGGAGGCGCTAAAGCAGCGCGTGGAGCAGGAGCCGAACAACCCGGATGCACGGTTCGAGCTTGCAAACGCGGCGGTGCAGGCCAATGATTATGATACGGCGGCTGTTCAACTACTCCACATCCTTGAGAAGAGCAGGGATTACAAGGAGGGCGCGGCGCACAAGGCGCTGCTGGACCTCTTCTCACTGATGGGCGAGGACGACCCGCGCATGGCGAACTATCGCAGGAGCATGGGCTGGCTGCTGTTCGCGTGAGTGGGACGAAGGACGAAGGACGAAAGACGAACGCTGACAGCCTTGCTTAAGAGGGTAGTGCTGGGTCAACGCGGTCTGCTGCCGTGAGTTTGTCTAGGACGAGGCGGAGGCGGCGAACGTTGGCGGGGTCACTGACTTCGCCCTCGCGGCTCATCTCGAAGGTGCCGTCTACCGTGCCTTGAAGGAGCACCTGTAGGGTTTCCAGCTCTGCCGGAGTGAGGTCAACGGTTCGCGGCGCGG
>DASVVH010000060.1:0-13210 GCA_036386615.1 Ardenticatenaceae bacterium | reverse complement strand
GCTTGACGCGAACCGCACTGGCGGGTCGTTGGCGGGGTGGTGGTAACGTCGCTCATGAAGTACTCCGAGTTTGAACGAGAGGGTTATTGGAGTGCCATACGCACGCGAAGCAGGAAGGTTTTAGTAAAGCCAGGGCAGCAGACGCCGCACCTGCTGCTGGTATTCGGCATAGTCCCCGTATTGCTCGCGTAGCCACGCTTCCTCGCGGCGGGCTTTTCTGTCGAAGAAGGCAAAGAGCAGGCCAGTGAGCGCAAGGCCACCAACGCTCGCCCGCAGAAGTGAGAACCCCACCATGCCGAGCACCACAGCCAGATAGATGGGGTGACGCACGACGCTGTACGCGCCACTGCGAACGAGTTGCCCGTTCTCGACAGGTTTGGGTAGCGGGGTAAGGTTGGAGCCGAGGTTGAGCGTTGCCGCGCCGCCGAGGGCCGCACCTGCCGCCATCAAGGGAAGCCCCAGGTAACGGATCCAGTTGGGGACCGCTTCAGGGCTGCGGCGCGGCACGAGTACAATCGCCGCGATGAGCAGAAATTGCAGGACGACCCACCCCTCGCCACGCTTCCCCATCTCAACCTCCTGTATATCTGTACTGTTTCATGAGGTTAACAGACACAGGTACATCAAGTAAGCTCTAGCTCCTTACTTGTCATCCTGAACGCAGTGAATCTGCGAAGCGACCTTAAGGGGATCCACCCAGCAACACGCCTAGCGTAGAGCGTTAGCACGTTTCGCCCGCCCTTTGTGCTTGGGCTAACCTGTATGCCAACCTTGTCTATCCGTACATATATCCGGTATGGTCCATTGTAGCCATAGATGGTCCTGAAAACCAACAGGGAGGCTCCGCAGCAGTGCCAACTCATACCCCTTTAACTTATCATATACTTTTAATACTACGATAGGTTAATCTACTAGGCATACTGGCCTTTTCGTTGGCCCATCGCGCTTCCATACTGGCCGTTACTGGCCTCTACTGGTCTCAACAGAAGAGGGCACAGGCGATGCCTGTACCCTCTTCTCGCTCTACTGGTTTAGCCGTGTAATGAACTACTGCTCGGCACGCCAGACCACGGGCAGGTAGAGGTGCTCGTTCAGCGTGACGGTTGACGGGGCACCGGAGCCGAAGATGGTCCTGGTAGTGTAGGTGACTGACTCACCTGGGGCCAGACCGTTGAAGCGGTTCGACAGGGCGATGCCTACATCGTAATCCTCGCCCTCGTCCACGAACTCATCCTCGTCCGGGCCGTCATTATAGACAACGTCAGCCAACGGGATTCCGTCGGCAATCCGCGCCGGGAAGTCAGACCATTCATTGACCTCGTACCGTCCGGTGGTGGGGATGGTACCACCAACCGCTGTGATACCCACGAAGTCTATAGATGTGGAGGGTGCTCCGGCCCTATCGGTCTGGAAGACGTATTCAGTGTCGCCGGAAAACAGGTGGCCGCCACCGTCGGGCACAGGTTGGCCCAGATTGAACTTCAGGTCACCCTCATAGTAGCGGATGAGTTCAAAGTCATGAGTGGAGGTCAGGACGTTGGTCATGGTATAGACCTGAACCAGTGCGCTTCCCGTTCTCGTGCCACCCGTGAAAGTGTCTTCCACCCTCTGCTCAAGCACGAACTGCAATCCTCCGACCGTGAACGTGCTCACGGCTCTGGTAGAATCAGAGACGACGAAGCCGGGGTTTGGCAGATGTCCTTGACCCTCAATATCGCCAGTGGTCAGGAAGTTGGTTATCACTTCGCCACGCCGCAGGTGCAGGGCTGATTCCCAGGTCGTGCTGCTCAACCCCACCTCACCTACAGGGTCGTAGAGCGCGTCTCCACGTCCAGCCGGAGCGACAGATTCGGGGAGAAGGTGGTCGCCGAAGTCCCCGTATGCTCCCAGGTCCACAACCAGTTGACCGTCGCCGGGGGCCGTGCTCAAGGTGACGTAGCCCGTCTCCGTATCGCCGTCGGTTCCCTCCTCCGCGCCGAAGATGGTGAGCGTGGTTGCCATGAGGAGCAGCAGAGAGAGTGTGGTGAGCATGACAACAAAACGCGGAGCGAGATAGTTGCGTTTCGGCCTGCCTGGGGTCTGAGCGTGCATTGATGACTCCTTTGAAGGGTGGGTAATGAAGCAGACGAGAGAGTATTCTGTTGTAGTGGTTGGCTTGCCGGAAGGCGAACCTGAGCAGGTGGCACTCCTACTACCCGGACGAGCGGCATAAAATAGCACATGATCAGTAAAAGCCGAGTTTGGAGTAAAGTGGTAGTGGTTAGAGTTTGGTAAGTCGTGGCTGCAAAGAGGCGCGGCGTTTCCAAACGGGTGTGGCACCACTGCTAGACGTTAAATCATGCTGGTAGAGGACGTAACGTGGTGGATCAAATCGCTGCGGCGAAACAGCTATCTGGTAATAGGTTGGATCCAAGTAACTGCCAAGCTCTGGTACTGTGACTGTCAAAGGGTCTCCTAAATGCACGAGGTCAGTCGAAGATCCAAATACTAGTTGAGGAGGCCAGTAATAGGCTCTCTGCCAAGGCTGTATCCTTCAACTTGACTTTACTCTGTTTTGCGCTATGATTCCCTCTTGTATCTCGGCCTTGCGGGCCGAGATTATCTTGTGTTGAACCTGTGGCATCGGTCACGGGCAGAGGGGAGAACAACATGAAGGTCCGTCCTTCGGTCAAGCGGATGTGCGGAAATTGCAAAATCATCCGCCGCCGTGGCCGTGTTTACGTCATTTGCAGCTCTGACCCGAAGCACAAGCAGCGCCAGGGTTAATTCGTTCGAGCCGTTTTAACAACCTTATTCCAGGGGGCGGGCCACGAGACACCGTCATCGCACCTCCCGCGTCCCCCGTCCCGCCAGAGGCACCGCTTTTGGAGCATTGTGTCAGGGCGTTCGAGGTGGAATCCACCACCTCCACAGCGAACGCCGTGCTACGCAACGCGACCATTAAGTGCCTTCCCTGCCAACCGTGACGCACCCACACGAGGAAAGGAAGCCACATGGCTCGTATCGCTGGGGTAGACCTCCCGCGCGAGAAGCGCGTCGAGATTGCCCTTACTTATATCTTTGGCATTGGCCGCACCAGCAGCCAGCATACGCTGGAGAAGGCCCAGGTCAGCCCCGACATCCGCGTTAAGGATCTGTCGGAGGATGAGATTGGCCGCATCCGCGTCATCATCGAGAACGAGTACCGCGTCGAAGGTGACCTGCGCCGCGAAGTGAACATGAACATCAAGCGGCTCCAGGAAATCGGCGCTTATCGTGGCCTGCGCCACCGCCGTAACCTGCCCGTGCGCGGCCAGCGCACGCGCACCAACGCCCGCACCCGCCGGGGCGCGAAGAAGACCGTCGCGGGGAAGAAGAAGGTCGGCAAGAAGTAGTCGGTGGCGGGTCGGGTTCGTGGGGTGCGGCTGCCCCTGTCCTTGCCGAAACGCCCACCGCTGGCAGCTTTTGCGGCTCCACATTACTACTTAAACAGGCAATCTTTTTCAAGGAGACACTTGCATGGCCCGTCAGCCAGCTAGAACGCCAGCAGCACGACGTGGGCAGCGCCGCCGCGAGCGCAAGAATATTCCGCACGGCCAGGCGCACATCAACGCCACGTTCAACAACACAATTGTAACCATCACCGACGAGCAGGGGAACGCCCTCTCGTGGGGTTCCTCCGGCACCGCCGGGTTCAAGGGTTCCCGCAAGAGCACGCCCTACGCCGCCGGACAGGCCGCCGTGATGGCCGCCCGCAGCGCCCAGGATAACGGCGTTCGCGAGGTGGATGTCTTCGTGAAGGGTCCGGGGCCGGGCCGCGAACAGGCCATTCGCTCTCTCATGGGCGCGGGTCTCAAAATCATCAGCATTACCGATGTGACCCCCATTCCGCACAACGGCTGCCGTCCGCCGAAGCGGCGGCGCGTCTAAGAGGGAAGAGAAGAATCATGGCACGATATACCGACGCAGTCTGCAAACTGTGCCGCCGCGAGGGGGAGAAGCTTTTCCTCAAGGGCGAGCGCTGCTTCAGCCCCAAGTGCGCCATCGAGCGCCGACCTTACATTCCGGGCCAGCACGGCAAGAAGGGCACCTTCCGCCGCAAGATGAGCGACTTCGGCATTCAGCTTCGTGAGAAGCAGAAGGCCCGCCGCATCTACGGTGTGCTGGAGCGCCAGTTCCGCAAGTACTTCGAGGAGGCTCAGCGCACTCCCGGCCTGACGGGCGAGAACCTGCTTGCCACGCTGGAGCGCCGCCTGGACAACGTGGTCTACCGCCTCGGCTTCGCCGATTCGCGGCCCCAGGCCCGCCAGGTTGTCAATCACGGTCATGTCTACGTCAATGGCCGCAAGCTCGACATTGCCAGCGCGCTTGTCAGCGAGGGTGACGTGATTACGGTCCGCCCCCACAGCCGCGAGAACGAGTACTTCAAGATTATGGCGGAAACCCTCGGCTCCAAGGCCGTCCCGTCGTGGCTCACCGTCAATGCCGGGGAGATGTCGGGCCGCATTACCGCGCTGCCGGGCCGGGGTGACATTGACACCACCATCAACGAGCAGCTCATCGTCGAATACTACTCGCGCTAATAGCAGATACGAGATATGGGATACGAGATACGAGATGGGCAGCGCGAGGGCAGTGCATAACGGCATTGCTCATCCCGTATCCTGCATCCCGCATCTCGCATCCCGGTTAGGAGGGCCTTTTGGACATTGTCTTTCCCCGAATAGAGCGCAACGTCGTTACCCGCACGCACGGTCGCTTCACCATAAGCCCGCTGGAGCGGGGCTACGGCATTACTACCGGCAATGCGCTTCGTCGTGTGCTGCTCAGTTCCCTCAACGGCGCTGCCGTATCGTCCATCCGCGTGACGGGCATTCACCACGAGTTCAGCCCGATTCCCGGCGCGAAGGAGGACATGACGCAGTTGATTCTCAACGTCAAGCAACTGCGCCTCAAGAGCCACAGTGAGGACCCGGTTCGCATCCGCCTCACGGCGCGCGGCGAGGGCCTTGTGACCGCCGCGGACATTCAGGTTCCCAGCCAGATTGAACTGATTAACCCCGAGCTTCCGCTGCTCACCCTCGATTCCGAAGATGCGGAGGTCGAGGTGGAGATGACGGTGCAGAAGGGGCGCGGCTACTCACCGGCGGACGAGCGTGGGCGCTTGCCCATTGACGAGATTCCGGTGGACGCCATCTACAGCCCCATCCGCCGCGTCCAGTTCGACGTGGCACCCATCCGCTATGAGATGGGTGAGCGCAGTGGGGCCGCCGACTACGACCGCCTCGAACTCCAAATCTGGACCGACGGCACCATCCGCCCGGACGAGGCACTGAGCCAGGCGTCCGCCATTCTCGTGCGCCACTTCCAGATTACGGCGGCGGGCGAGGTCATCGCGGAGGCTGCCGACGAGCAGCCGGAGGAAGGCGCGGTTCCCGGCAACGTGGCCGACCGTCCTATTGAGGAACTGCAACTTCAGGTTCGCGCCTTCAACTGCCTCAAGCGGGCTGGTATTACCACCATCGGTGAGGTGCTGGACCGGATGCAGCGAGGCCGCGACGAGATGCTTTCCATCCGCAACTTCGGCGAGAAGTCGCTTGACGAGTTGGTCGAGGCGCTCCAGACGCGCGGCTACAGCGAATTCATCCCCGAAGGACTGGGCTACGATGCCGGGGTCGGTACCAATGGTGGCGATGCCGGGGCTGTAACCGATGAAGAAGAGGAAGTAACCGCATGAGACACCGAAAGAAGGGGCGCATCCTCGGACGCCCGGCGGACCAGCGCCGCGCGCTCTATCGCAACCTGATTACCGACCTACTGCGCCGCGAGCGCATCACGACCACCGAAGCCAAGGCCAAGGCCGTCAAGCCCCTGGCTGAGAAGCTGATTACCTCGGCGCGCCACGCGCTTGCCGCCGACCCCGCTGGCAAGGTTCACGCGCGCCGCGAGGCGCTCAAGACCATCACGGACAAGGATGTCATGTTCAAGCTCTTCGACGAGCTTGCCGCTGACTTCGCCGACCGCCCCGGTGGCTATACCCGCATCGTGCGCGTTGGCCCCCGCCGGGGTGACGGTGCCGAGATGGTCATTCTGGAACTCGTAGACTAAGACGACCGTAGGGGGTAGGAATTGTCCCCGCCCGCGCGGTACACATGGCACATTTCCAAGCAACCATAGAATACGACGGCACGAACTTTAGCGGCTTTCAGCGCCAGCCCACCGCCCGCTCCGTTCAGGGGGAACTCGAACGGGTGCTCGCCACGCTTCACGGCGGCGAACAGGTCAGCGTGCGTGGGGCGGGCCGCACCGACAGCGGCGTCCACGCAACCGGGCAGGTGGTAGACTTTCACCTCTCGTGGCGCAAGGGCGAGGCTGACCTGCTTCACGCCCTGAACGACATGCTGCCGAAGGACGTGGCGCTGCGCTCACTGGCGCTCGCGCCGGAGGGCTTTCACCCGCGCTACGACGCATTGAGCCGAACCTACCGCTACACTCTGCTCAACGCGCCACAGCGCCAGCCGCTCCTTCATCGCTTCACGCTTCACGAGCCTAGACCGCTCAATGAGAAGGTGATGGATGAGGCCGCGACGCACCTGCTGGGTGAGCACGACTTCGCCGCCTTTGGCCGCGCCACCACCGCCAGCGAGAACACCACTCGCCAGATGCTGGCGGCGCGGGTCTGGCGCGAGGGCGAACTGGTGCGGGTCGAGTTACAGGCCAACGGCTTTCTGTACCGCATGGTGCGGAGCATCGTAGGCTCTCTGCTGCCCATCGGGCGCGGCGAGCAGCCACCCTCGTGGATGGTGGAGCTTCTCGCCTCCCGTGACCGCAGCGCCGCCGCGACAGTGATTCCGCCCAATGGGCTTTGTCTCGTCGCCGTCGAATACCCTAACCCGTTGGGAACCTATGGTCAGTAACAAGTCGAGTCTGAGATATGCGATGCGGGATAGCCTGCTCGTCGTTATCTCACATCCCATATCCCGCATCTCATATCTCGTTGAAGGAGACGGAGAATGAAAACCTTTTCCGCCAAACCCGCGGAGGTCGAGCGGCAGTGGTGGGTCGTAGACGCCGAGGGGCAAACCCTGGGCCGTCTCGCCACCCGCATCGCCACCGTCCTGCGCGGCAAGCACAAGCCAATCTATACGCCCCACATTGACACCGGCGACTACGTTATCGTCATCAATGCGGAGAAAATCGAAGTGACCGGCAAGAAGCTGGACACTATCATCTACTACCGCCACTCCGGCTATCCGGGTGGCCTCAAAGAGCGCACCCTGCGCGAGCAACTCGTCAAGTTCCCGGAGCGCCCCATCGAGGAGGCCGTCAAGGGTATGCTGCCGAAGAGCAAGTTGGGTCGCCACATGTTGAAGAAGCTGAAGGTCTACGCCGGGACGGAGCATCCGCACACCGCGCAGCAACCCCAGCTTTTGGAACTACTTTAAGGAGGACTCATGGCAGATACCGCAACCCGCTACTTTTACGCCGTGGGCCGCCGCAAGACCTCGTCGGCGCAGGTCCGCCTCTATCCTGAGGGCACGGGCCGCGTCGTCGTCAACGGCAAGTCCGTTGACCAGTACTTCACGCGCCCGCAAGACCTGATTACCATCGCCAACCCGCTCCGCTCGGCGGGCCATGAGGGCACCTTCGACATCACTGTCGTGGTGCATGGGGGTGGTGTCTCTGGTCAGGCCGACGCCGTCGCGCACGGCATCGCCCGCGCGTTGCTCGTGTACGACGAGGAGCTGCGCCCCACCATGCGTCGTGGCGGCTTCCTGACCCGCGATGCGCGCGTCAAGGAGCGCAAGAAGCCCGGTCTCAAGCGCGCCCGCAAGGCCCCGCAGTACACCAAGCGCTAATTCGACGACCGACGATAGACCACCGTCAACCGTTAGTAGCTGGCAAGCAAAAGACCGCCCGATGTTTCAGGCGGTCTTTTTCATTCCTGTGGACCTAGCTTTTGCACTCTGCCGTTCGTCGTTAGCGGTCAGCGGTCGTCCGTCGTCGGTCGTCGCCTCGGCTACTTCGCCTTGAGTGCGCCTAGCGCCTGGATGCCCGTCGCCAGCAGGCTGGTCGTGGCAATCATCCCGGCGGGCATGATGCGGCCCGTCTTCTCGAAGCGCCACCCCATTACTCCCGTCAAAATCGCCGCGACGAGCGCCCCTAACCCCAAGCCCAGCCGGGGCATCCTCGTGCTCAACACTGCGAGCAGCAGGGCCAAAACGCCACTGCCACCGCCCATGTACAGCGAATCCTTGCTCCCCGCCTGATACCCTTTCACGCCACCGAATATCAGCAGCAGGCCGTATAGTGGCAGGAAAATCTGCGCGAACTTCTTCATGGTCGTTCCTCCTGGTAGTTGAAGAATTTGACTACCAAATCACTTGAATCTGGTATTTCTGGAATACTCTGTCTTTGCTAACCAGAGGTAGCCCCTCTATCAATGCCTGGGCAGCGATTAATCGGTCAAAGGGGTCTCGATGATGCAACGGTAGCGAAATGACTGCTGTAAGGTGCTCCAACTCGATAGCAAGCCTCTTTATCTCATGCAATTCGAGCTGCTCAGGAATCAAGTCATCAAATGGACGGGCCAGCGTTAGTTTACCGAGACCGACTTTAATGGCAATCTACCATAAGCTTGCTACGCTGATAACCACCTCATTACCAAAATCAGCTACCAGGGTTTTCGCTTGCGCGCCTAATCTACTATCACCTGAAATGAACCACAAGAAAGTATGAGTATCGAGTAGCACCCGCATCACATGTAGTCCTTGAAGTCCTCTAATGGCTCATCGAAATCTTCGCTCATCTCAATCAAGCCTTTGGCACTCCCGAACTGGCGCTGCCGTCTGCGCTCCAGGGCAGGCACAAGCTTTACCAGAGGTTGGTTATCCTTTGTGATAACCTCCTCCTCTCCTTCTATGGCCTGTTCCACAAGTTCTAATAGATGTTCTTGTACTTGGGCCAGTTCGATTCGTGACATGACTACTCCTTCAACAGGTCATTTTAAGGAACCGTTAGTCCAGGCAGACGTAAGATTGTAGCCCAACTTCTTCATGGTCGTTCCTTCTAAGAACCGTGTGCTGACTCGTTAGCTATTATTCTGCTAGGGCTTGCTCGACCAGAATAGCAGGCCTGGACGGAAGGGAGACTAGCTCACGCTTACTCTCCCTTTCCTGCTCCTTCAGGTCATGGTATATGGCGTTCAGGTTGTAATCGAATCGTTCCGCATGGCTCTCTCGCACTCTGCGGACCTCTGCGACAATCTCATCTTCCCACATAAGTCTATTCCTCCAGCAGTTCTTCAGCCGTGCAGATAATGGATGGTTCATATCCTCGAGACCGACAGATACTCTCAATCTGGCTTCGCATCTTGGCGTTAGCTATATGCTTGCAGTTCCAGGTGAGAAGGTAGTCCATCCCATGAACCGTTGCTATAGCAATATGAAGCGCATCCTCAGCCGCCTTTCTCGGAAGCGGCCCTCGCGCAATCAAGTCTTCCGCCAGTAAAAGAGCTTCTTGATTCAATTCCAGTAGCGGCACACCTTCAAGAGCCTCTACTCGTCGGTGCGCTACTTCTTCGTCCCCAACGGAGACCTCCCGAATCACCAGTTGTGAAACGAAGAGGTCAAACTTGTCGCGTTGTGTCTGCCACCATTCCCGAGTGATCTGCTGATGCGCCGCAACAATCAAGTCTTGGCTATGTCGAGCAGTAAGATAACTGACAATAGTCGTTTCTATATACACCCTTTGCCGCATGTTTGGCCTCTATCTTGCCGCTTCTACTTTAGGCCGTCGGGCAGGCGTGCCTTGCAACATCCCAAAGGCACTGATGTCCTCGTCTACGTCGGGCCAGTGTACCCCTTTGCCCACCCCCGATAATCTCAAAGTTGTTGCGTTGGTCCGGCGTAGCATCCAGCAGACGCCAGGACCAAGCTAGCGGCACACTGATGGTACGGCCATCAGCAAGCTGGGCTCTACCGTCCAAATCCATACAGAATCACCAGCACGGAGATGCCCCATAAGAGAATCGTTGCAATCAAAGGGCGGTCCCGCAGCAGCATCTCGTCGGGTGGCGCGTCCTTGCCCCCGTGAACGAGGTACAGGTAGCGGAAGATACCATAGATGACGAAGGGGGTCGTCAGCATCATGGAGTGGTTCTCCGGCAGGCTCTCCGCCGTAAAGGTGTAGATGGAGTAGGCAATGACCGTGCTCGCCGTCACTACGCTCAACATCTCTTCCAGCATCGGCGCATTGTATTCTTGCAGCACCTTACGGAACGTGCCGCGCCCCTCCTCCAGCAGCAGCAACTCGTGCCGCCGCTTGGAGATGCCGAGGAATAATGACAGCAACACTGTCAGCAGATAGAGCCAGGGCGAGATGGCTACGCTTACGGCCACCGCGCCACCCACTGCGCGCAGCACGAACCCTGCCGCGATAGAGAAGACATCCAGAATCACCTGGCTCTTCAACACGAGGTTGTAGAGCATGTTGTTGGCGATGTACAACAGCACGACGCCACCGAAGAGCGGGTTGAGCAGGAACGCGCTTGCCAGGCTCACCGTCAGCAGTACGGCGAACGCTATCCATGCAATACCTAGCGGGATGCGCCCCGAAGGTAAGGGACGCCGCTGTTTGGCGGGATGCACCCGGTCCTTTTCGATGTCCCAGATGTCGTTTATGATGTACGCCGTGCTCGAAATCAGGCAGAACATGACAAACGCCGCCAGCGCGCGCAGGATTGCATCCGGGTTGAGCGCCAGCCCCTCCTCCGAAAAGACGAGGCCGCCGAACACGATTAAGTTCTTCGTCCACTGCTTGGGCCGCATCAATTCCAGGAGTGCCCGGAACTGCTCCATCGGTACGGCGCGGCCTTGCTCCATCTCCTGCTCCATAGAACCTCAACCACCCTTACCTATCAGCTAACTTGCATACACCTTATCTTACCAAAAAAGCCTCAATCTCCTAGCATCTAGCACTCACGTCCTCCAGAAGTTGAACTCATGACCTCCATACCTCATTCGGCTCCGCAAGCCCGTTGGCTGCCGTTGGCCTCCGGCCTTCGTTGTTGGACCTTCGTAGTCGTTCCTCATCCCGCTCGTGCCTAAACTCGACCGCCTTGACCGCGTGCTCGTCGAGCGCGGGCTGGCTGAGAGCCGTACCCAGGCGCAGGCGCTTGTTATGGCGGGCGAGGTTCGCATCAACGGCGAGGTGGCGCGGAAAGTGGGGCAGCGTGTGGACCCCGACGCCGAGATTGAGGTCCAGCAGAAGCCTCCCTACGTGAGTCGCGGCGGCCTCAAGTTGGAAGGGGCGCTGGCAGATTTCGACTACGCCCCAACCGGCAAGATTTGCGCCGACGTGGGGGCCAGCACCGGCGGCTTCACCGACCTGCTCCTTCAGAAGGGCGCGGCAAAAGTCTACGCGATAGACGTGGGCTACGGGCAACTTGCCTGGAAACTGCGCCAGGATTCCCGCGTCGTCGTCGTGGAGCGGACCAATGCCCGCCATCTGGAGACCGTCGGCGAACCGATAGACCTCGCAGTTATGGATGCCTCGTTCATCTCCATTGAGCTATTGCTTCCCGCTATCGCCAAATGGCTCCGCCCCGGCGGGGATGTGATTACTCTCGTCAAGCCCCAGTTCGAGGCGGGCCGCGAGGAGGTCGGTAAGGGCGGCGTCGTCCGCGACCCTCAGGTCCACGCCCGTGTCCTCCAATCGCTAGTCGCCTACGCCGAAAGCAACGGCTGGACCGTTCACGACCTGACTGCCAGCCCCATCACCGGACCCGCAGGCAACCGCGAATTCTTCCTCTGGCTCTCTCTCGGCGCGGGCGACCCGTGCAACGTCGCGCTGGCCGTTGAACGCGCCCTTGAACGGGCCGAGCGCGCCCGCTAGACTTGCCCTTTTTCCTCGATTCCTGATACCATATCGTGTTATCTTCTTACTCCCTCGACTGGCCGCACCAACAGAAAGTAGCCGACTATGCCGGAAATCCACGTAGGCATCGCCCTCTCCGACGCCAACCGCGCCGATATGGCGGGTGGGCTGCGGATGCCCGAAGCACTGCCCCGCTACGCCGAAATCTATCTTGAGGCGACGGGAGAACCACTCCCCTACTTCGAGTTACAACCAACCGAGCGCTTCACGGAGCCTGCCCGGTATCCCGATAGATTCCGCCTCAACCGCAACAATCGCTGGCTCAACGCGGTTGAGTTCAACCGCGAGGTGCAAGCCTTTGTAGACAGCGGCAATCATCGCCTTGGCGTCCACCAGCCGCTCATCGGGGATGCGCTCTCCAGTAATTTCTTTGGCAAGTACAGCGCTGTCGAAGAGATTCGCCGCGCGATGGACTTCGCCTCCGGCATTCACGCCGACTACTTCACCATGCACCTTGCTCAGGTGGACAAGTGGGACTGGAAACGCAGCGACCAGATTGAGAAGGGACTAAAAATCTTTAAGGAGCTGGCGACCTACTATCGCTCCTACGGCTACCAGTTCGTTCCCTGTATTGAAGTGCTGGAATACCCCAAGTTCCCCGCGACGGGCGGCGAGGTGGTTCACATCGTCAACGAGTGCCGCAAGCACCTGGCCGAGACGCAGATTGCGATGAACGTCGGGCACCTCTGGCGCTCGCGTAACCTCATGCTCGCCACCGGACACTGGGAGATGCCGGAAATCTCATTCGTCGAGCACCTGGAATACACCCTTGCTCAATGCTGGGACCAGATTCATGTGTTTCAGCTTGGCGGCTGCTGGGAATCCGAGACGCACGCGATTCCCGGCATCCATCCCCAGCAGAACCCTTACGACCATCCCCTGAAGCTGCGCGAGACGCCGGGCGTCTATCAGGAATCGGGTGAGATAGACCTGAACCACACGCTGAACCTGCTGCTGGAATACACGATAGCCAGAGGACGCGACCTCAATCTGGTTCTCGAAATCCATGACCGCGACATCGGCCAGATTGTGGAGGCGGCGCGCCAGATTCGCCAGGACTTACTGGCCCGCGTGGAGGAGCGCCACCCCGCGTGACCGTCTAGCCAGACCCACAGGTACCGAGACCACATTATGTGAAGAAGGGCTTACAAAAGCGGCTCATCTATTGAAAGAGTGAAGAGGTACGTATAATGAGGCCATGGAATTTCCAATAACTGATCTCCTCCACCCCGAAGAGTGCGAATGCTGGCTTCTGGAGCATTTCCATCCCGATGGCTTGCGGTGCCCGCGCTGT
>DASVVH010000059.1:0-9276 GCA_036386615.1 Ardenticatenaceae bacterium | reverse complement strand
CTCCCATATTAGTACGTCCACTCTCCCTCGCTTTCCGTTGTTCCCTCTGGGCCGATGTGGTACAATCGGCCCCACTGAAACGAGAGATGTAGTCCCTCTCCTATTCACCAAACCCCCGCCGAATAGAAGGATACCGAGATGGCCCGCAAGCGTGGAGGCGACACCAACGTGCTCGTCCAGAAGTGGCAAGACCTGATGGTGGCGTGGCGGCTGATGCAGGACGATAGCGTCAGCCCGGCCCTCAAACTCATCCCCGTGCTCGCCCTCATCTATCTCTTCTTCCCCATAGACCTGATTCCCGACCTGATTCCCGTCGCGGGGCAGCTAGACGACATCGGCATCATCCTGCTCGCCATCGCCACCTTCATTCGTCTGGCTCCCCCGGCCAGTGTGGCCCGCGCGCGTGGCGATTCGTCCGGCGAAGCCGACTGGATTGACGTGGAGGCACAGTACAAGGACGAGGATGGATGATGCTCGGCATTAAACAGGTTGCCGAACAACTTGGTGTCTCGCAGGCGATGCTCCGCGTGCTCAGTGCCCGCTTCTCCCCGGTGCTGAGCGCCGTGGCGGGCGCGCCCGAACGGATGCCGAATGGCCGCCACGCCCCGCGCAGGTACAGCGAGAACGACGTGGAGGTCATCGCCACCATCCTCCAACTTCGCTCCGACGGGATGAGTGACGAGGAGATAGAGGAGAAGCTGCTGGAATCGGGCGAGTCGGACGACGATTCCCCCGTCGCGCTCACGCTCCGCGAGAAGGCGGGGGATCAGGCGTGGCTCACCGCGAACCCGGCGGCGAACGCGCTCGGTCATGCGATGCGCCAGCTTACCGAGACCCAGCAGGCGCTTCTCAGCACGCAGCACGCCCAGCGCGAACTCCTCAGCGTAGTCGTCAACGACGCCCTTGCCCTCAAGGACGAGAACGAAAGGCTCCGCAAGCGGCTCCGCAGGCTCGAAGAGGAGATGGGTCGCCTCAAGGAGAGCGACTGGAATCACCGCCTCTCCCTCGAAGAGCGGCTGAACCAGCTTGAACGGCAGAAGAACAACGAGGCCGAGCGCCGTTCCATCTGGGATTGGCTGCGCGGGCTGTAGAGAATTCAAAATTAAAAATGCAAAATGCAAAATGAACGGACAACGGCATAACGCAAGGTCGCAAAGGCGCAAGGACGCAAAGGGGTTTTCTTCAAGAAGGCCGTAAGCCGTTATCTCACATCTCGCATCTCATATCCCGCATCTCACATCCCATATCTCGTATCCCGCATCTCGTATCCCGCATCTCGTCTTGCTTCTGTGCGTTGCGCCCGCTATAATCCTAGTGAGCATTAGTGAGCATCAGCGAACAGGAGGGAGTGGATGAGCACACAGCCGCGCCGCGAGGGGCTACTCGACACGGAAGAAGTGGCGCGCATCCTCGGCGTCCACGTACAGACCGTGCGCCGCTACATCCGCTCGCAGCAACTGCCCGCCATCCGCCTCACACCCCGCCTCTACAAGGTCCGCCAGCGCGACCTCGAACGCTTCCTGCACGAGCGCCGCACCATCGCGGGCGAGACCTCCTTCTCCGGGGGTACGGCGTGATTGGACAGCACGCGCGGGACCTCTGGGCAATCTACCGGCTCCAGAAACAGGGAGTGCCCCTGGACCTGCGAGCGGCGATGCTCCGCCCCGACTCCGCCTTCTACCGGGCTGTCGCGCGCAGCATGCCCGGCTTCGGCCTGTGGGCGGGGCGCGTCACCACGCTCGTCGTGCGCGAGCGGGGCCGCACCGGGTTCGTGCAGGCGCGGTGGCGCAACGGCGGCATTCCGGCCCAGGATTTGCTTTTCATCGCTCCCTCCCTGGACGCGCGTCAGGGGGTGACGTGGCTGTGGCAGCGGCTCCTGCACGACCTGGTACAGGTCAGTGGCTCGAAGGGGGTCCAGCGCCTCTTCGCCCACCTGCCGGAGCAGCGCCACGCCGAGGTCGAGGTGATGCGCCAGAGCGGCTTCGCCATCTTCGCGCAGGACCGTCTCTACCGCCTGATGACCCTGCCCCTGGAGGTGGAGAAGCTGGATACGCCCTGGGTGCCGCAGGAAAAGGTGGATGGCTGGGGGCTGAACCGCCTCTACACCGCCGTGACGCCCGCCGTCGTCCAGCAGGCCGAGAGCGTGCTGCACGACAACGGCGACGGGCACGCGGGCGGGTGGGGCAACCCGCGACAGGGGTGCTACGTCCTGCGCGGCTCCAGCGCGGGCGACGTGCTGGGGTACCTGCGCCTGACGCGGGGCGAGCACGCCCACTGGGTCAAGCTGGTGCTCCACCCGGAGCGCGTCAACCAGAACGCCGCGCTCCTGCAACAGGGGTTGAGCCTGATGGCGAACTGGCCGCGCCGCCCGGTCTACTGCGACGTGCGTGATTACGAGGGCTTTCTCGCCGATCCCCTCGAACGATGTGGCTTTGAACGGGTCATGACGCGGCTGCTGCTCGTCCGCCACACGACGGTCAGCCTCCGCGTAAAGGCGGCCAAGCCTCTCCCCGTGATGGAAGGGGTGCCGGAGGCCGCGCCCAGCCCGTTCTGAACTCACCAATCGTCACCGATTCAATGAGGTGCAATCCATGAATAGACGTGAAGAAATCATAGACGATATTGACCCGCTTCTCTCCATCATGCCGCCGCGTGTGCGCGAGCGCCTGACCGACGCCCGTGAGAGGGAGAGGCTCATCGAAATCGTGCTGGACTTGGGCCGTTTGCCGGAAGCTCGTTTTACCGACCGCGAGATTACCGTCAGCGACCAGGAGGTGACGCGCGACGACATTGATTACGTGGTCGAGCGCATAGGCGAGTTCGGCGGCGACAACCGCGCGGGCATCGAGCGGACGCTGCACCGTATCTCCGCCATTCGCAACCGCCAGGGTGAGGTCGTCGGCCTCACCTGCCGAATCGGGCGCGCGGTCTTCGGCACGATTGACATCATCGGCGACCTGCTGGAGAGCGGGCACAGCATCCTCCTGCTGGGCAAGCCGGGCGTCGGCAAGACGACGATGCTGCGCGAGACGGCCCGCGTGCTGGCCGAGAAGAAGCGCGTCATCATCGTGGACACCTCCAACGAAATCGCGGGCGACGGCGACATCCCGCACCCCGCCATCGGGCGCGCCCGCCGGATGCAGGTGCCGACGCCCGAACTTCAGCACGAAATCATGATTGAGGCGGTGGAGAACCACACGCCGCAGGTCATCGTCATTGACGAGATTGGCCGCGAGGAGGAGGCGGCGGCGGCGCGTACCATCGCCGAGCGCGGCGTGCAGCTCGTCGGCACGGCGCACGGCAATCAGCTCGACAACCTGATGATGAACCCGACGCTCTCGGACCTCATCGGCGGCATCGCCAGCGTTACCCTCTCCGACGAGGAGGCGCGGAGGCGCGGCACGCAAAAGAGCGTCTTGGAGCGCAAGGCCCCGCCCACCTTTGACGTGGTCATCGAGATTGCCGACCGTGACACGCTCAACGTCCACCACGACGTGTCTACGGCGGTAGATGCCCTGCTTCGCAATCGCGGCCTCAGTGCCGAGATTCGCCAGCGCACGGCGACGGGCCAGATTGAGACGCGCGAGACGACCTTCAACGCGGGCGAGGCACTGCAACGGGCGACGGGCCGCGTGCAGCAACCACCGGAGGCCCTGCGGGGCCGTGATAGACGAGGCCGGGACCGCGAGGCGCGCCCTGAGCCTCCTGCCGAGCGCCCGCCTGAGCGGACGACCATTCTGCGAGGCAACGGGCGGGACCGGAGCCACGAGGAGGAGTACGTTCCGCCCACGCCCATCGTACCGCCTGACCAGGCGGAGCGGGCCAACCTGCGCCCCCTGCGCCTCTATCCCTACGGACTGAGCCAGAACCGGCTCAAGCAGGCGGGCCGCACGCTGAACCTGCCCGTCACCGTCGTCGAGGAGTTGACGGACGCCGACGTGCTGCTGACGCTCCGCTCCTACTACCGCAAACGCCCCCAGGTCATCGCCGACGCCGAGCGGCGCGGCGTGTCGGTCTACGTCCTGCGCTCCAACACCGTCTCCCAGATGGAAAACGCGCTGGCCGACATCTATGGACTGGGGACGCCCACCGACCCTTTTGAGGACGCGCTACAGGAGGCCCGCGAGGCGATTGATGAGATTCGCCGTGGAGCCGGTAGCGTCGAACTTGCGCCGCAGGATGCCTACGTCCGCCGCCAGCAGCACGAAATGGCGCGGGCCGCGAATCTCATCAGCAGTTCCAAAGGCAAGGAGCCGCAGCGCCGTGTGCGCCTCCACGCCAACAATTACGTTATGTGACGGCTCGTCACCGACGACCACATAAAAGCAGCAGGGGCACGGCATGCCGTGCCCCTGCTTGTGCCAACGAGAAGCGATGTATTTCATCACCTTTGAAGGCCCGGAAGGGAGCGGCAAGACGACCCAGCTTCCCGCCCTCGCCGCGTGGCTGCGCGAGCAGGGCTACGACGTCTTCGTGACCCGCGAGCCGGGCGGTACCCCCATCGGCGACCAGATACGCCAGATTATCATGGGCATGGAGAACAAGGCCCTCGTGGCGGAGGCGGAAATCCTCCTCTTCAGCGCCTCCCGTGCCCAACTCGTCCGCGAGAAGATTCGCCCCGCCCTGGAAGCGGGCCAACTCGTCCTCTGTGACCGCTACGCCGATTCCACCCTCGCCTATCAGGGCTACGGGCACGGCCTGCCACTGGAACCCCTACGCGCCATCACCGAGTTCGCAACGGGTGGCCTGAAGCCTCACCTCACCCTGCTCCTGGACCTGGACCCCGCCGTTGGCCTCCAACGCCGCCAATCCGCTGTCGCGGACGGGGCCGAGTGGAACCGCCTTGACGATCAGGCCCTCGCCTTTCACCGCCGCGCCCGCGCGGGCTATCACGCCCTCATTGCCGAGGAGCCGGAACGTTGGCGCATCGTGGACGCCTCCCAGCCCCCCGACGCCGTGCAGCAGGCGCTCCGTCAGCAAGTCAGTGACTTCTTGCAGATAGACGACCGACGACCGACGACTGACGACCGCTAACGACACACAACTTGAGGGCACAGCGAGGATGCAAGAGAGCACTGGGGCATCAATCCAGCCAGCCGCTACTGCCCCCGCCACCACTCCCGCCCATTCCAGGCAGGTCCGTCTCGATAGCCTCCGGGTCATCGCCCGCTTCCAGCCGCTCCACCACCTCGCGGAACTCGTCACCTAAGTCTTCACCCATCTCCTCGCCCATCTTCCGCATCATCCGCCCCATCGAGCGCGGGTCATTCTCGTCGAAGTCACCCCAGGCGGCGGGGTCCGCCAGCTTCTCCATCTGCGCCTCCTCCCCCGCTAGAAAGGCGACCTTGCTGACCAGCTTCCGCATCGTTGCCCCGCAGCGCGGGCACTCCGGCACCGACGGGTCACTCATCTTTTGCAGGCGGCTCCCCCGCTTCCCGCAGGCGGGGCACCCGTATTCATAGATTGGCATTGTCACTCCTTCGGAGATACGGGATATGGGATACGGGATAAAGACGAGAGCGAGAACTCCCTGAGTCCTTACGTTATGCCGTAAAGTCGTTATCTCACATCTCACATCTCACATCTCACATCTCGTATCCCGCATCTCGCATCCCGCATCTCGCATCCCGACTTGTGTGCTATGATTGCTTCGGGCATTATACCCAAACCGTACCAAACCCGTACTTCTCACGAGGCAGATTGCCCCATGTCGGCAGAGTTCCTGCACGTTGGCTTTAGCGGCTACGTGGATGCCAACAGCATCATCGCCATCCTCAGCCCGGATTCCGCCCCCGTCCGCCGCATGATTCGGGAGGCCGAGACCGCCAACCGTATCATCAACATGACCTACGGGCGCAAGACCAAGGCCGTCATCGTCCACCACAACAGCCACATTACCCTCGTGGCGCTCCAACCCGAAACCATCATCAATCGCTGGAGAGCGCAACAACGCCCGGAGAGTGGAAGCTGATATGGAAGAGCTGGAAGCCAACGTAAAAGGGTTGTACGACCATCAAGCCAACCCGCTCCTCGTCGTCATCTCCGGGCCATCGGGCGCGGGCAAAGACACCGCGCTCGACGGGTTGCAGGCGCTCGGCTACCCCTGCCACCGTGTCATCACCGCCACCACCCGCGCCCCGCGCGCGAACGAGGCTCACGGCAGAGATTACTTCTTCTACGCCACCAGTGAGTTTGAAAAGCTGATAGCTGACGACGAACTGCTTGAATACGCCGAGGTATACGGCGATTACAAGGGCATCCCCAAGCAGCAGGTGCGTGATGCCTTTGCCGAGGGCAAGGATGTCATCGTGAGGGTAGACGTGCAGGGCGCGGCGACCATCCGCGACATCGTGCCGGAGGCGCTCTTTGTCTTCATCCGCGCGGAGAGCGAGGAGGCCCTTGTAAAGCGCCTCACGGAGCGGGGGAGCGGCGAAACACCGGAACAACTGGAAACCCGCATTACGAAAGCCCGCGAAGAGATGGCCTGCATCCCGGAATTCGATTACGTCATCGTCAACGAATCGGGTCGTCAGGAAGAAGTCGGTAGGAAGCTCGCCTGCATCATCGAGGCCGAGAAGAGCCGCGTCAGGCAGCGCAGGATTACACTCTAGTGCAAGATTTCTCCACCGCCGACACCCTCACCGAGGAGCAGGCCCCCGCGCCGTCGGACCGCTCGCTCCCCCTGCCCGTCCATTCCGCGTGGCTGACGCGCGTGCTCCTGGTCGCCAACGTTCTCATCTACGTGCTGCTGACCTGGGCCTCCCTGCCGGAGCAGGAGCTATACGAATCGGTCGTGGGGGGCGCGAGTGGGGACGCTCTGGTCTCTCTAGGCGCGAAGGTAAACTACTTCATCGTCGAGGGCCAGTATTGGCGGCTCCTGACGCCCGTCTTCCTGCACATTGGCCTCGTCCACCTGCTCTTCAACGAGTACGCCCTCTCCATCTTTGGCCGCCAACTGGAAAACCTCTTCGGCACGGCGCGCTTCGCCGTCATCTATCTCCTCGCTGGCATCGCGGGCAACGTCGCCAGCTTCGCCTTCAGCCCGGCTCTATCGGCAGGGGCAAGCGGTGCCATCTTCGGCATCATCGGGGCAATGGCGATGTTCTTCGTTCGCAACCGCGACCTGCTGGGCGAGATGGGTCACCAGCAGTTTCGCAGCCTTTTGGGGCTGATTGCCATTAACATTTTTCTCGGCTTTAGCCTGCCGGGCATTGACAATTTTGGGCACATGGGTGGCCTCGCGGCGGGGCTGGCGCTCGGCGCGCTCCTCTCGCCGACCTACACCCTCGCACAATCGCCCATTCTGCCCCACTTGCAGGTCGTGGAGCGGTCCCAGGCCGTGCCGACGGCGCTCGTCGCCCTCTTCGCCTTCGCCCTGCTCTGCGCCGCCACCTACCTCACGCTGCCTTTGGCACCCGTCGGGCCGCTACGCTAAGTCAACTACCCCATGCAAATCATTGTCGCCGACACCAGTTCCCTGGCCCTCGCCAGCGCGAGTGGCCTTCTGGATGTGCTCCCGGAACAGTTCTCGCGCATCATCCTCTCGCCTGCCGTCGTGGACGAGTTGGTCGAGCACGAAATCATAGATGACCTCATGGAGAGCGCCGTCGAGCGTATCATGGAGGTCGTCTCGCTCACGCAGCAAGACGAGGCATTGGCCTTACAACTCGGCGAGGAGCTAGCGACCCTCAGCACCAGCCGCAAGGCCAGCACCCATCGCGGCGAGGCGGAGGCGCTGGCCCTGATGGAGCGCGGCGACCTCGCCCCCCAACTCTTCCTCTGCGACGATGGTGCCGCGCAGCAGGTGGCCCGCGCGCGTGGCATTCCCGTGCAGGGCTTTCTCGCGCTCGTGGCCGGACTGCGTGGCGACGATGCCGCCGCGAGAGTCCGCGCCGCCCGACTCCTCCACGAGCCGGACGAGGTGCCCGATGGGTACCGCCAGCCTACCGCCCCACAACCCCCTGCCGCGCCCGCTCCTAAGCCTCTGCGCCTCGATGTGGAACCCAATACCCCATTCACCGACGATGGCTCTCTCCTCGTGGAGATAGACGAAGAGACTGCCGCGCTGCTCTCCCTCCTCGTCGAGCGGGGCATCGGCAGCGACCCCGGCGAAATCGTGCGCCGCGCCGTGCGGGGCCTCGCCTCTGCCCTCGACATCTAGCGACCGAATTTAACGGCATAACGCAAAGGCGCAAAGACGCAAGGACGCAAAGGGACTTTAGCAGGACGACGTGAGCCGTTATCTCATATCCCACATCTCGCATCCCACATCTCGCATCCCGCATCCCAGACCAGTATCGGCCAGTAACGGCCAGTACTGGCGAACAAAAGAGACCAGTTTACTAACACTTACCTGCGCGGTTGCATCACAAACAACTATTAAGCTGCCAGGCCTTGATTCTGCCGAGCCATACAACTTATCCTTACATCACTCATATTATGTAAAGAAAGGCTTACATAATCGCCCTTGGATGTAAGCTTTTGTAAGCCTTTCTTCACATAAAGTGGCCTCGGTCCGGCCTACAGCCACCCCGCCTGCGCTGCCTGGGCGATGGCCGCAGCGCGGGAATCCACCCCAAGCTTGTTGTAGACGCTGGTCAGGTGGGCCTTGACAGTACGCTCCGAGATGTCGAGGCGGCGCGCAATCTCTTTGTTCTGTTGCCCCTCTGCCACTGCGCGGAGCACTTCGAGTTCGCGGTCAGTCAGGGGCATGGCGTCGGATGGGGCGCTATGACGCTGCCCCGCGCGCTGCTGGTAGGCCAGGACGCGCTGAAGAATCTCCGGCTTGAGCAGCGTCTCGCCGCGTGCCGCCGCCTCAATCGTGGCAATCAGGGTCTCACGCTGCGTATCCTTGAGCAGGTAGCCCCGCGCGCCCGCCTGCAAGCCGCGCAGCATCATCTCGTCCTCGTTGTAGGTCGTCAGGATGATGATGGCAGAGTCGGGCTGCTCCTCCCGGAGGTGCTGAATCGCGGTCAGCCCATCCATCTCCGGCATACGCAGGTCCATCAGGATGACATCGGGCTTCACCTCGCTGGCGAGGCGGAGCGCCTGTTTGCCATCTGCCGCCTCGCCCACGACCACGATGTGCTCGGTTGTCTCCAGAATCAGGCGCAGGCCGTCGCGCACGATGGCATGGTCATCGGTAATCAGGACGCGGATGGGGTTGCTCATGGGTCGCTCCTGTTATGGTTAGGACTGACACTGTTGGCGTATGGAGCCGACGACCGATGACCGACGACCGCTAACGGCAACGGCTCAGGACGCGGGCCAGCTAGT
>DASVVH010000058.1:0-5866 GCA_036386615.1 Ardenticatenaceae bacterium | reverse complement strand
AACACGGTTGCTCAGGGGTTATACGAGAAGTATGGCTTCGAGTACGTAGGCAGGCGGAAGCGCTACTACCGCGACAACAACGAGGACGCTCACATCATGACCGTTGAAGAGGTGCGGAGCGCCGAGTACCGCGCATTTCTGGACCACCAGTGGTCGCGCCTGCGGGAGCGGCTGGCACGAGCGGACGACCCGCGACGGACGAACGGCGAAGGACAAAGGAACGGCGCTCACGCGGCGGAGAGGGAAGTTTAGATGTTGACGGCGGCGATGGAAGATTATCTGAAGACTATCTACCTGCTCCAGCAGCGGCACGGCAGCGTCTCGACCTCGCTGCTGGCGGACGAGATGGGCTTCAGCGCCGCCTCTGTGACGGGCATGATGAAGAAGCTGTCGAATCTCGGTATGGTGGAGTACGAGCCGTACCGGGGCGTGCGCCTCACGTCGAGCGGCGAGCGGGCGGCGCTGGAAACGCTGCGCCACCACCGCCTGCTGGAACTGTTCCTGACGGAGAAGCTGGGCTTCTCGTGGGACGAGGTTCACGAGGAGGCGGACCGACTCGAACACGTCATCTCGGAACGGTTGGAAGAGCGCATCTTCGAGGCGCTGGGCCACCCGACGCACGACCCGCACGGCGACCCAATTCCGACGCTCGCGGGCGACATTCACCAGTTGGAGCAGCACTCGCTGGTAGAATTGGGCGCGGGCGGCTCCGGCGTCATCGCGCGGGTGGCGACTCAGGACGACGAGGTGCTGCGCTACCTGAGCAGCCTGGGGCTGGGGCTGAACGTCGCGGTGGAGGTGCTCTCCGTCGCGCCTTTCGACGGCCCGGTGGCGCTGCGCGTGGAAGGGGAGCGCGAGGTCGTGGTGGGGCGCTCGGTGGCGGAGAAGGTGATGGTGTTGCATAAGGTGGGGAGAGAGGCGACGACCGACGACCGACGACCGCGGGTGCCCCCAGGGCAGGACGACCGCTAACGACGAACGGCAACGGCATTGCGCGGGATTTCAAGGAGATGGTAGAGATGTGGAGTTGGCGGCGAGAACCAATTGAGGCAGTGACGTGACGGGGACGACGAGTAAAGAGGCGGCGGCGTTGTGGTCGGTGGCAGCCGCCGCTTTTTTGATGCTTCTCAAGTTCGGGGTCGGCATCCTGAGTGGCTCGCTGGGTATTCTGGCAGAGGCGATGAACAGTTTGCTGGACATCTTCGCCAGCCTCGTGACCTTCGCCGCCGTCCGCTACGCCGACCGCCCCGCCGACGAGCAGCACCTGTACGGGCATGGCAAGGCGGAGAACCTGGGGGCCTTCGTGCAGAGCCTCATCATGTTCGCTACACTCGGCTGGATTGGCGCGGAGGCGCTGCGCCGCCTCTTCGTGGAGCCGGAGGCCGTGCGCCCCTCCATCTGGGCCTTCGGGGTGATGGTGATCTCTGTGCTGGTGAGCCTGTGGCGGGTGCGCTCGCTGCGGCGCGCCGCCGCCGAGCACGGCAGCCAGGCGCTTGAGGCCGACGCGCTGCATTTTTACACCGACATCTACACGGGGGTGGCGGTGCTCGTCGGGTTGGGCGCGGTCTGGTTGAGCACGCGGGTGGACGTGCCGCTCCTCGCGCGGGCGGACGCGCTTGCGGCGCTGGTGGTGGTCGTCGTTCTAGGGAAGATGACGTGGGAGCTTGCGCGTCACGCGGTAGACGTGCTGCTGGACCGCTCACACGAGCTAACCGACGATATTGTGGAGGCGGCGGGCGCGGTGTCGGGCGTGGAGCGGGTGCATGGGGTTCGGACGCGGCAGGTCGGCCCGCAGAGCTTCGTGGACATGCGGATTGATGTGGCGCGCGCGAGTAGTTTCGAGGAGAGCCACGCCATCGCCACCGCCGTCGAGGAGACGGTCCACGCGATGCTGCCGCGCGCGGACGTGGTGGTTCACGTTGACCCGGTGCGCCCGGCGGACGAGAGTCTGGTGCAGGCGATTCACGCCATCGCGCGGCGCGCGGGCTTCGCCATTCACCACATCACGCTGCACAGCGTCACGGGGCGCACGGTGGCACACCTGCACGTCGAGCTTCCGCCCCTGCTCACCCTCGCGGAGGCGCACGAGCACGCCTCGGCCTTCGAGCGGCAGGTGCTGCGCGAGTTACCGCAACTGGCCGAGGTTATCTCGCACATCGAACCCGCGATGGAGGAGGTGGCCGAGGGAATGGATGTGACGGAGCGGGCGCAGAGTCTACAAGTGCTGGTGGAGCGTATCACGGGGGAGGCGGAGGAGATTCTGGACTGCCACGACCTGAGGGTGCAGAAGGTGGGGCAGGAGTACCACGTCTCGCTGCACTGCACGTTCGAGCCGCAGGCGAACCTGAACGAGGTACACGAGAGCATGGCGCGGCTGGAGCGCCGCCTGCGGGCCGAGATTCCGGCGTTGGGCCACGTCGTCATCCACCCGGAGCCGAGCGAGGAGCGCCTCTTTACAGGCGGCTGAACGGCGGAACGACGCCCTTGTAGGTCCAGCCGCAACGGGTGACGGCCTCCTGAATCGGGCCTTTCATCTCGCGGGTGTCGAAGCGGTAGTTGTAGACCTGACCGAACTCCAGCGTCTCGGTGAAGGCGTAGGCCGTGCCAAACTGAATGCTCTGCTTCTGCCCCGTGAAGGAGTCGGCTGCGACTTTGAGGGTGGGCACGCCCGCCGACCAGGAGACGGAGAATTCCTTGTCCAGGGCGCGGACCTCGTTCGCCTCCGGGTGAAACTTCAGGAGGACGCGGAAGACCTTGCTGAGGCCCGCTTTGGCGAAGATTTCGTACCATTCGGCGTCCACGATTTTCCACTCGGCTATCAGGTCCACGCCTTCAGAGGCACCCTCCACAATCCTGAAGGGCGCGGTGGGGCGATTCACAGCTAGCACCCTGTCGCGGACTTCCTGCACGGTGAGCACGGGGGTTCCGGCGGCGGGCCGTTTGGTGGAAGTCAGGAAGTCGAAGAATCCCATTGTCCTACCTTTCGCGTAGTGATTCCGATGAGATGAGTCGCTATCTTTGACTGCTATCCGCCTGTGGTCAAGTTGTGGCGCAGACGAAATAGGGCTGTGCCAAAGCAGCGCGGCTTGTAATATAATTAACATCTATATAGCAGCTACTTATCACTATACTGGCCGCTTTTCGCTCGCCAGTACTGGCCGTTACTGGCCTATACTGGCCTTTGTGCCCTCCGGCCCCTTTCTCGCTCCCCCTCCTCCTTCCCCTATCCCACATTGACACAGCCCTAGCACACGAAAAGAGACTCCAGAGGTTCATGAAAACCCTTGGAGTCTGAAGTGTGATTCTAGCTAGTGAAAATGGCCATCGTGAGCGATGACCTTGCCGTTGGAGGGCACGCGGCAGGCATTGTGTCCTTCAGGCGAGTCAAGCGAGCAGCCCCGGAATGCTTCCGGCAGGGTGTGTGGCTCTTCTGGCTGCAAGGTGACGTGCGCGATGCCGAACCGCTCGCGTAAGAGGGTGGAGGATTCCAGCAGAATGTCGTTCCAGGGGCGGTTCCCCGCGACCTCGATGTGGCCGCTCATCGCCACCAGCCCCGACGTGACCGTCCAGACGTGCAGGTCGTGGATGCCCTGAACACCCTTCACGGCACGTATCGCCTCGCGCACGGCCTCGGCGTCAATATGGGCCGGGGTCGCCTCCATCAATACGTTGAGCGATTCCGACAGCAGGTGCCAGGAACTTCACAGAATCAATAGCCCGATTCCGGCGGAGAGAAGGGGGTCCGCCAGGAACCAGCCCGTTGCCCCCATCACCAGCGCGGCGACAATCGCGCCCACTGAGCCGAGCATGTCGCTAATGACGTGCAGGAGGGCACCGCGCGTGTTCAGGTTGTGCTGGTGCCCTCCGCCCCGCGTCAGCACCCAGGCCGAGGCCGCGTTCGCCGCGAGGCCCGCGACCGCCACTGCCAGCATCGGCGCGCTGTCAATCTCCGGCGGCGCGCCGATGCGCTTGAACGCCTCCCAGAAGATGTAGAGTGAGATGGCGACAAGGGTGGCCGAGTTGAGGAGCGCGGCCAGAATCTCGGCGCGGTGATAGCCGAAGGAACGGGTCGCCGTCGCGGGCCGCCGCGCCAGCCACAGCGCGAGGAGCGAGAGGCCCAGTGCCGCCACGTCCGTCGCCATGTGGCCCGCGTCTGCCAGCAGGGCCAGGGAGTTGGTCAGCAGCCCGCCTATCACTTCCACCACCATGAAGGCAGCCGTAATGGCGAGCGCAATTGCCAGGGGTCTCAGGCTGACGCCATGCCCTCGCCGTTCTGGATTCGCGTGAATATCTCCCGCGTGAGTGTGCATAATCGTGTCCTTCCGTATCACAAATTTTAGCACAGCTTGTGCCGGAAGCCTCTACGCGTTTCCCTATAGGGACACCATCGGCTAAGAGCTAGCTGACGCCATTGAACCCAATCAAAAAGTCACCTAAAGTATAAGCCTGCCGAAACGGTAGGCTTATACTTTAAGTGACGCACCTCGCGAGCACATCTCGAACTGGTGCTGCTATGATTGGCTCCGGTGCCAGTACCTATGTGGTACTAACCTGTGCTTCTCGTGCTGGAATCACCTTAACTGCCAGCCGGGAACGGCTCTCCTTCCGCGTATCTGCGCTCGGTCGCCTCGATTTGTTCGATGACCGTCTCAGGCAGAACATCCTGCGCCAGTTCCGCTAATTCCGCGTCTTTCGCCTCGTCCAGCCCAAGATGATTCGCAATGGCTGTCACAAGTTGGATGAGCCGTGTCACCTCATGTTCAGCCAGCAAATCTACCTGGAGGTCCAGATCGGCGCGCTTATCAGCCAGAGCGGCCATGCGGTTCTGGCTGATGAGGACAAAGGTGGACAGGAAAATGGCCTCGACTGAGGCGAACATAGCCAGGATGACAAAGGAAGGGTCGAAGCGCGGCAGGGGTAGCAGGCCCGCGTTGATGGCAATCCATAGCCCGAAGCCCACGAGATGCAGGTAGACGAAACGCATACTGCCCGTAAAGCAGGTGATGCGATCAGCGATACGGTCCTGCATGCTTTTGGCCTGCTCCGCCTGTCGGCGGCGCTCCAGCAAGGCATTGATGTTGCGCTCGACCACCGCGGCGAAGGCGGACGGCTTTTGATGGGAAGGCACTAACGGCTCGTGATGTGACGGGTTCACGGTAATTCATTCTCCTGCTTTGAGGCGGTGATGGCTGGTTCGGAATGTATGTGTCGAGTCGCGTTGTGCTGCCCGCGAGTGATTGAGGTGGGTTTAACCCTCGCTGCTTCCGCTGGTACACGGCTGCTGCTGGAGCAACGAGTGTGCCAATGCTGATGTACAGGGTCAGGGAGTGGCCATTCAGGCCGTGCCGGACGCCACTACGCATTTTTGTCGCTCCCCCTCTATATACTGAACCCTCTTGTATCGAAGCGCAGTGTGGGAGGCAGGCATAGTGGCAAACCTGACGGGCAAGGTGGCGGTGGTGACGGGGGCGAGTCGTGGCATTGGGCTGGGCGTGGCGTTGGGGCTGGGCGAGGCGGGCGCAACAGTCTATGTCACAGGGCGAACGACTGAAGAGGGTGCTGCCGATGTGCCCGGCACGGTCTATTACACGGCGGACAAGGTGACGGCGCTGGGCGGCAGGGGCATCGCGGCTCCATGCGACCACCGCGACGATGTGCAGGTCGAAGCGCTCTTCCGGCGGGTGCAGGAGGAGCAGGGGCGGCTCGATATTCTCGTCAACAGTGTCTGGGCGGGGTACGAGCGGATGTCCGAGGAGGGTGAGTTCACCTGGGAGCGGCCCTTCTGGCAGCAACCTCTCTGGCGCTGGGATGCCATGTTCGATTCGGGGGTACGCGCCTACTTTACCGCTAGCCGCCTCGCCGCGCC
>DASVVH010000057.1:0-6282 GCA_036386615.1 Ardenticatenaceae bacterium | reverse complement strand
CTTTTTGCCTTTAGTGTCAATCCGTAAAATCATCTGGTGGCTCTGTCACGCGGTGTTGAAGGCCATAGCAAGCGAGCCACCTCCCCCTGTCATGCTGAACGTAGTGAATCTGCGAAGCGACCTTAAGGGCATCCACCCAGCATGCTACACTCATACAGGTGATTGCAGGTGCTTCAAGCATTTTTGCGGATAGAGACTTATGGTAAATGAATTGCACCCCGTTCTGATATGAATAGACGTTACGCCGTGGAGCGCTTTGTATTCCGCTGTTTGCCGTAGCGGTCGTCGGTCGTCGGTCGTCGGTCGTCGCCACTTGCTCAACCGCGTAACATGTAACAGGGAACCAGATGATAATAGACCCCCTCGACCTGCCGCAACGAGACCGCTACAAACTTCTCATCGGAACAGTGCTGCCCCGCCCTATCGCCTGGGTAAGCTCCATAAGCCGGGACGGGGCGCTGAACCTCGCGCCCTTCTCCTACTTCACCGTCGCCTGCACCGAGCCAATGACCCTGCTCTTCTGCCCGCAGATTCCCCTAGGCAGCACCACGAAGAAGGACACCCTACGCAACGTGCAGGAGGTGCCGGAGTTCGTCATCAACCTCACCAACGAGGAGACGGCGGAGGCGATGAACCTCACCGCCACCACCCTCCCGCACGGCGTCTCAGAGTTCGAGTGGGCAGGAGTCACGCCCATACCCAGCGATACGATTAGTGTGCCGCGTGTAGCCGAGGCCCCCGTCTCCTTTGAGTGTGTCTTGCAGCAAATCGTCACCGTCAGCGACCAACCCGGCGGCGGCGCGGTAGTCTTTGGCGAGGTCCGACGCATCCACATCCGCGACAACATCTACGTGGGCGGCTACGTCCATCTGGACGCGCTCAAGCCTATAGGACGCATCGCGGGCGCGGGCTATACCCGCGTCACCGACACCTTCGAGATGCAGCGCGTGCCCCCGCCACCCAACCTTACGAGTGACGAGAACTGAGCGGGGGAGTTTGACAGCCAGGGCCGTTGGTCTAAGACTTGCCCAGTCCTTTCCGTAAACCAGCACCGCAATCCGCTGTTTCCAGGTCCAAGAGCAGCCAGTTATGAAGGTCACTTATCACTTCCGAACCGATCCGGGGCGCATCCGCGAGCTAAACGAGGATTGCGTCCTCGTCGTGGAACCCAAGCGCGACGACGTAAAGCAGCGTCAGGGCGACCTGCTCATCGTCGCGGACGGCATGGGCGGCCATGAATCGGGCGAGGTGGCGAGCAGTCAGGCCGTCGAAACCATCGTGGATAGCTATTTCAAGAGCACCACGAATCCGCAGGTGGCTCTGCGCGCCGCCATCGAGGAGGCCAACGCCGTCATCTTCCGCCGCGCCCGCGCCGAGAACCGTCAGGGCATGGGCACGACAGTCGTCGCCGCCGCGCGTGTCGGCGATACCCTCCACATCGCCCACGTCGGCGACAGCCGCATCTACCTCGTCCGCGAGGGGAAGATACGCCCTCTCACGCAGGACCACTCGCTCGTCGCCGAGCAGGTAGCCGCCGGAATCATCACCCCCGAAGAGGCCGAGCACCACCCCAACCGGAACGTCATCTCGCGCGCGGTCGGCACCTCACCGCGTGTGGACGTAGAATTGTCTATCCTCTCGCCACTCACCCTGCGCGAAGGCGACGTTCTGGTCCTCTGCTCTGACGGTCTGACGGAGCACGTCAAGCCAGAACGCATCCTGCAAATCGTCCGCGGCGCGCCGCCCGAAGTGGCAACGCAAGCCCTCGTGGATGCCGCCAACGCGGCAGGCGGCACCGACAACATCTCCGTTATCGTGGCGAAGGTAGGCAACGCCCCTTCCGAGGACATGGCGACCGCGCCGATGACTGCCGTCACGGCTAGGATGCAGGCCATTCCTTTTGTAGATGATGAATTCCCCCCATCGTCCTCCCCGGCGCGTGAGCGGGTTGCCCCACCTAGAGCGAACCAGCCCCAGGTCGAGAGTCGCAAGGGCGGGGGCACGTTGGGAAGCATGGCGCTCGGCCTGCTCCTGGGGCTGTTACTCGGCGCGGCAGGCTTCGTCGCCTGGAACAACTTCGTAGCTTCCGAAGTGGAGCCAAGGTCCATTCCGACAGTGGGAGCCGATCTGCCCGCCATCATCATACCGACTTCAACCCTGCACCCCACTGTAACCCCCACAACGGAACCTCTCCTCTCGCCAACACCCCCTGTCGTCTCAACCCCCACACCGTAATGCGCCTCGTCTCCTACCGACATTCGGCAGCCTCCCCTCGTGTCGCCCTTCTCGACGGCGAGCGCGTTATAGACCTGGAACGAGCGCTCGGCCTGCCGCCCGAAATGCTCTCCCTCCTCCGCCTGAGCACCCGGAGGCGCGAGGCCGACGATGCACACCCGCTCGACTGGCTGGCGCGCGCATGGGAGCAGCACCATGCCCAAATACCTGAAAGCGCGATTCTGACTCTCGATGTCGTGCATATGACAGCCCCCCTGCCAAACCCCACCAGCCTGCGCGACTTCTATGCCTTCGAGCAGCACGTCAAGCAGGCGCGGGCGCGGCGCGGCCTCGAAATGATACCGGAGTGGTACGAGATGCCCGTCTTCTACTTCTCCAACCATCAGGCGATTCTCGGCCCCGGCGACACGGTGAGGCGACCCGGCTACACCGAATGGCTCGATTTCGAGTTGGAGGTCGCGGCCATCATCGGCAGAGAGGGGCGAGATATTCCAGTCGAAGAGGCTGAATCTTACATCGCGGGCTACACCATCATGAACGACTGGTCCGCCCGCGATGTACAGCGCCGCGAGATGAAGGTGGGGCTTGGCCCCGCCAAAGCGAAGGACTTTGCGACCTCGCTCGGTCCCTGGCTCGTCACGCCCGACGAATTGGCAGACCGCCTCGCGGGCAAAGGTTTCAACCTACAGATGGTAGCGCGTCGCAACGGCCAGGAGCTTTCGCGCGGGAACTGGCAGACCCTCTACTACAGCTTCGCGGAGATGATTGCGCGGGCCAGCGAGGAGGTAACGCTCTATCCCGGCGACGTGATTGGCTCCGGGACAGTAGGCACGGGCTGCATCCTCGAACTAGGCCCGGAGATGGCTGGCGGCTGGCTCCAACCTGGGGATGTCATCGAGTTGGAGATTGAGCGGCTGGGTATGCTGCGGAACGTCGTCTAGGCAGCCGGTAATACCAATTGAACATAGAGGTGGCACAAAATGGATGGTAGGCGGGGACATGAACTCCCCTCCGGGGAGTGGCGAAAGCGGTAGCCGAGGGTGGAGCGGAGCGCAACCCTTGGCGGCACCCCAACCTATTTGCGCCTCTTTTACTATGGATTGGTATAACACCCTACGGCAGCGTGAACGTAGGAATCGTAATCTGCGTAAGGCTCACGCCCGGCGTCTCCTCCGGGACGACAATCTCAGTCACGCCAACCGTCGCCGTCGGCGGCTCAGGGGTTGGCGGCTCCGGCGTTGGCGGCTCCGGCGTTGGTGCCTCCGGCGTATCTGTCGGGGGAGATGGCGGCTCCGTTGGCGGCGGGGGCGGCTCAGTCGGTGGCAGCGGTGCCTCTGTTGGGGCGGGCGTCTCTGTGGGTGGAACGGCCTCAGTCGCGGGCGGTGGGGCTATGGTGAACGTGGGCGGCACGAAAACCGTATTGACGGGACGGACCGTCGCGGAAGGCGTGCGACCTGGCGTCGGGCTGGCTGTCGCGGACGCGGGAGGCGTGTTGCTCGCCGCTGCCGTCCCGGTAGGCTCCGGCGCGGCGGTATCGGTGGCCGAAGCGCTCGGCACCGTTGCCGTAACGAGCGGCACCGTGCTGGTCGGGGCTGCCTGACCCGCAAATCCCCCGTTCATCGCCAGCACGACGAACCCCACACCATAACAGGGAAGGGCCAGCAGAATAATCATCCCGAAGAGGAGGCGCAGCGCGCTCCACGCGGGGCGACCGGAAGGAGGGGAAACCTGCGCCATCAGTTCGAGCGGTGGAGCATCTCTTCGATGGCCCTACGCACCGCTTCGAGGTAGAAGAAATCCAGCATCGTGCTCGCCGTGTCGTTCGCCTTCTGCCCGCCGAGGGGCAAAAGTGCCGCGACGTGCCCGCCGCGCTCGACCCGCCGCGAGAGATACCCGCGCCACGCCTCCGCCTGTGTCAACCTGCGTTCCAGATAGTCACGGCTGCGCGTCTCGCGGATTGCCACGATGTTGGTGTCAAAGGCTGTAAAGTCAAAATAGGCACTCAGGCCCAGCCCCCGTGACCGTCTAGCCATCAGGTAGATGCTCCGGTTCTATAATCTTCTGGCATCTTACTGTCCTAACCCCCCACTGTCAATATTGACGCGTACGAGATATAAGACACAGTTTCCATTGCTCAGACATCTCCAACTTTATGTCAACCAAAGCCAACATCTATCGCCTCCAAATGTTGGCATTTGTTGGCTTTGCTTCACATAACGTGGTCTCGCCACCCCTGCCCGCCAGAACTTGCTGTCACCCACTTAGAAGTAGGCAGGCTTGCTGACTACCAAGAACTCGCGCCTCCCCTACTTGTCATCCTGAGCGAAGCGAATCTGCGAAGCGACCTTAAGGGGATCCACCCAGGATCTACCCGTACTCTCCTGACACCCATGCCTAGACACCACGTTCTGCGCCTTCAGCCATGCCATACACCAAATTCGGTAACGGCACGCCTGCCACATCCCTTGTTGTAACCTTGCCCTTCCTTTATAATCTGCATCAGGCGAGAGTACCCGGAGGTGCCAGATGCGAGAGTTTTCCTTCGTGGCCGTCATTCAACCCCAATGGAAGCGCTACCAGAGCGACAGCGCCCTGCGCGACGACCTCGCGCGCTTCCTGCGCGTAGCGCGCAACAAAGGGGCCAACGTCGCGCTCTTCCCCGAATACACTGGCCTGATGGTCACGGGGCCACTCGCCATCGAGAAGCAGCACACCCTCAAGAAGCAGGGTGGCCTACTGAGCCGCCTCCTGAACTCACTGGGTGGCCCGCCCGAACTCGCCGATACCCTGCCCTCCCTGATTACGGACCATAGCGCCGCCATCACCGAGCGGTACACCCTCCTCTTCGGTGACCTGGCCCGCGAGTTTCGCATGACCATTGTCGGAGGCACGATGCTGGCGCAGGTCGCGGACGGCGTGTCGCAGTACCGCGCGGGCGTCTTTGACGCCGAGGGCAACCTCATGGGCTGGCAGTCCAAGCTCCACCTCGGCGCGGACGAGGCCAGCATCGCCGAACCGGGCGACACCCTGGAAACCTTCGATGCCCCTTTCGGGCGCTTTGGCGTGCTGGTGGGGCATGACCTTCTTTTCCCTGAACTGGCCCGCGCACTTGCCTTTCGCGGCTGCATCGGCATCCTGAATCCAACGATGGCCTGTGGCGGCGACGACTGGCGCAGGCAGCGGCTCATTGCCAGCGCCCGCGCCCAGGAGAACCAGATCTTCATCGCCCAGAGCTTCTTCGTCGGCACCAACGACATTTTCGTGGGCGATAGCGGCAGCCTTGTCGGGAAGAGCGCCGTCCTCGCGCCCGTCGAACTCTCCCCGCGCGGCGACGCGCTGCTGGCCGAGATGGGAGCCGAGCGCGCCGAGGGCGTCGTAGTAGCCGAGTGGAACAGCGACGCCCTGATGAACCTCTGGCAGAGCACGGACACCCCCGTGCGGAGCATGATGCGGAGCAGCCTCTTCTACGACCTCCTTGCTTCGGAGTACCAGAGCGGCGCGACCCTCTCCGAACGAGTAGACGAGAGGCGGGCAGTTCCCCGTCTTCCCGAACCCGCCCCGGAGCCACGCGACGAACCGGAGGCTTTGCCCCCGCTCACCGCAGAAGAGCCGCAGGTGTCGGCGCTAACCGTGCCCCCACTGCCCGCGCCCATCCCCGTCACGCTCACCCCACGCGAGGAAGAGCACATTGAAGAGACCGCCGAGGAGCCAACTACTGAGACTGAGGTGGTAGAGACTGGCACAGACATCCGCGATTCGTGGCTGACTGAACCAACCCCGCCGCAGCTACCGGAGCCTTTAGGCCCACTCACCCGCACCATTCCAGTCATAGACCCCGAAACAGGCCGCTATCTGGGCGAAAAACCCTCCTGAATACTGAAGCCGGAGCGCGGAACAAGTAGATGATGGTATAACCCAAGTTCCAAAGCCGTCGCTATCTCGTATCTTATTTCCCGCAGGCCGTCCTCCGTCTTCCGTCCTCCGACTTCCGTCTTCCGTCTTCCGTCCACCGTCCACCGTCCACTGTCCCCAATTCGCTACATCTCT
>DASVVH010000056.1:0-3310 GCA_036386615.1 Ardenticatenaceae bacterium | reverse complement strand
GCGATGAAGGTCAAGGCTGACCTGCGCGTCATCGTGACTCACTGGTGGGCCGAGGAGACTGTCCGCGCCATCGCGCGGCAGGCAGTGGGGCGCAACGAGGGGCACGCCGGGTTGGAGGAGACCGCCGCCGTGATGGTAAGCCGCCCGCACGTCGTGAAGTTGAGCGAGGCGGAGGGCCACGCCGACGCGCCGGATGCCATCTGGTCCCAGCCGCCGGAGGAGGTACGCGCGGCGCTGCCCCTAGGCGCGATTGGCGCGAACCCCGCAGAGGCGACAGCGGACCTGGGCGAGCAGATGCTGGAGCGTCTGGCGCGGGACTACCTCGCCATCATCGAGGGCGAATGGGCGTGAAGCGGCACGGCACGGGGGCAATCATTCGCGCGCTGGCGGGGCTAGCCGCCCTCCAGTTCGCGCTGCCGAAGCTGCTCCCACTGCCCGGCGTCAGCGCCCAGTGGCTCCTCTTCTTTCTGGGCGGCGGCGTGCCGGGCATCATCGCCACGCTGCTGGGGGGCCTCCTGCTGGCGGCGTGGGGTGCCGCGCTGGTGCCGTCGGGCCTCAGCGCCTCGCGATTGGCCCTTCTGAGCGCCACAGCCGCCATCCTGAGCCGTCTGGTCGGTCTGGCTACGGCGAGCTTCCTGGGCGCTGGCATCCACTGGTGGCCGGGCGAGGAGCCGGGCACGGGCGCGATTCTGGGGCTGCTCGTGGCCGCGCTGCTCTATGGCGGCATCGCCTACTACGTGGCGCGGATGATGGAACTGGCGCGGGCGAACCACGCCCCCAGAACCGGAAATACCTCTTCTAACTCCCTGTGAGTCACCATGCAATTTACCGAAGTCAAAACCCTGCTCAGTGGTGAGCGCCTCGAATATCCCTGTTCGCTCCTCGAACAGACCCCTGACCGCCTCGTCCTGAGCTACAGCATCGGCATGGCGGAGCGCGTCGCGGAACTCGACCTTCCGGCGGGCAGCACCAGCTACGCTTATTACTGGCCTCAACACCCCTACAACGTCTATCACTGGCTGGACCCCGACGGCAAGACGCTCGGTTTCTACGTCAACCTGAGCGGTCCCGTCTTCATCGGTGAAGATTATGTCGAGTGGACCGACCTTGTGATAGATGTGCTCATCCTGCCGGACCCAACATTGGGCTACCGGGTACAGGTTCTGGACGAGGACGAGGTTCCCGACGATATTGACGGCTCCCTGAAACTCCATCTCGTCTCCGCTCTGCACGAGGTCATGCATAGCTGGCCCGCCCTCGTCCGTTCCGTCGTCGCGCACAGCAGCCGCCTCCGCGAAGAAGCGCTGCGAAGGCGCAACGGCAGGCGCTAGCGCAGAGCCTCACATGCACCGCATCATCAACCGCGCGACCCTCCCGGCCCTGCTGGCCCTAGCCCTCATCCCATTTTTCGCCGCCCTCAACGTCGGAGGTGACGATTGGGATGCCCAATTCTACCGTGCTGGCCGGGAATGGCCCCACATCTACGACGCGGTACCCATCCGGCAGGTATCCGTCGGCGGCGTCTATGGCATCTTTCTACCCTGGGCGGTGGCCGTCATCCAGCCCATCACCCTGCTCCCCGTCGTCTGGGCACGCGCCATCATTCAGGCGGGCACCCTCGCCGCCCTACTGCTCCTGGCTGGCCCTCGCCCTGTCGGGTGGCTGCTGGCGCTGACGAGCGCGCCCGCCATTCTCCTCATCTTCAAGTACGCGAACCTTGCGCGATTTCCGGCCTGGGCCTGCTACTACCCCCTGCGGGTGGCCTCATCCTCCTCGCCATGAAACCCCAGAGCGTGGGGCTGGCGGCGCTTGTCTGGTTGGCGCGAGGGCGCTGGCAAGCCTTCGTCCCTCTCGGAGTCATCGTTGTGCTCTCCACCTTTCTCTGGCCCGAATGGCTGGCCCGCCTCCGCATGTCCCCTGCTGGCGCGCTCAATGTCTCGCTCTTTCCCTGGTCCCTGGCGGTGGCGCTGCCGCTGTTGTGGTACGCCGTACAGCGCCGTGACCCGCTCATGGCAGCGCTGGCGACGCCACTCGCCGCTCCGTACATCGCCCTCTATTCGCTAGCCCCCGCTATTGCGCTCCTCGCCCGCCGCCATTGGGTGCTGGGGCTGTTGAGCAACGTGGCAAGCTGGCTCCTCCTCTACTGGCTCCAGGCCCGGCTCGGCAGGCTGCAACCCTGATTAACTCCGTTCCCGATTGCAGCCGACCACCAGCCACTAACCTTTGACAAAAACCGGAGATGTGGTACCATTAGCAAGCTTTCCAAAGGGGGGTAGCTCAATTGGCAGAGTACCGGTCTCCAAAACCGGGTGTTGCAGGTTCGAGTCCTGTCCCCCCTGCTCTGCGGGCGTAGTTCAGTGGTAGAACGTCTCCTTGCCAAGGAGAAGGTCGTGAGTTCGAATCTCATCGCCCGCTCTCTTCTTCCTCTTCTGGCCCATGCCCATCAATGTCGGGTGGTGTAATGGCAGCACAGGTGCCTTTGGAGCATCTAGTCAAGGTTCGAGTCCTTGCCCGACAGCCTTGAAAGCCCACCACAACAATGGTGGGCTTTTTTGTTGCCCCGCACACGAAGCGCCAGGGAAAATTTCCCCCTGGCGCTTCGTCGAACCCTATACGTTAGACTCAGGGAGTAGTCTCCCCGGTGGTTAGCGTCGGCGACGCCACGCCGCCGCGAGAGCGGCCAGAGAGAGCAGCCCCGCGCCCACAAACGGCAGCACTGGGAGTTGCGTAGCTGCCGCGCCCAACGCGCTCACCTGCACGGCGGACGGCTCGTTGGGAGCCGCCGTCGCTGGCCCGCTCCACGAGCGTGAGCCGTCCGTCGCCACCCCTTCCAGGAAGTAGTAGTAGTTCGCCTCCTCCGCCACCGCGCTATCTGCCCATTCGTAGGCGAAGCTACCCGACGAGCCGGACCCCTGCGCCGCGATGAGCGTGTCATTCAGCTTCGTGCCCAACTCGTCAGGCGACGTGCTGCGATAGAGGTTGAAGCCCTCGCTGCTCACCTCCGAGGCCGTCTGCCAGCGCACGTCCACGCGGCTGGCGGCACCCTCTGCCTCGAAGCTGGCAATCGCCGCCGCCATCGTCCCTGCTGGTGGCGAGACCGTGTGCGGTGCCGTGCGTGGGTTGGTATCCATGCTGTTGCCCCAAGGCTCTTCGAGGAGCAGCTTATAGGTGTGCCCGCCCGGTGCCACCGTGCTGGTCATGGACGCGGGAATCACACCACTGACCGACACAAGGCTTGAGTTTAGGAACGTCGTTACCGTGCCTGAGGTATATAGCGCGCGGCTGAACCCCGTCGCTGCGGCTCCATATT
>DASVVH010000055.1:0-3449 GCA_036386615.1 Ardenticatenaceae bacterium | reverse complement strand
CGCCACCAGCAGCGCCAGCCACACCGCCACCACGCTCCCCGCCACCGACGCGAGGAAGTTCACCATATCGTTGTCCATCCACGACCAGCCGCGCAGAGGGTGTGTCACAGTGCCGCAGCGATGGACCGCGCGCTCTGTCTCCACCTGGCAGCGCGGGCAGAAGTTGATGCGCTGCACCGTCGCCCCCAGCAGGCTATCCGTAAATGCCCCCACCAGCCCGCTAAAGCCGCCAAGCGTAATCAGCCACAAAGGATTGACCAGCAGGCGCGGCGCGCCCCCAAAAAGCGCAAGTGTATAGGCCAGCGTGCCGATGAACAGCCCTCCCACCAGCGCCGCCATCGTTCCCAGTGTCGTCACGCCGCCGCTCGTGCCGGGCGGCACCACCCGCCAATTCGTCACGAGGCGCGGCGGCTGCTGGCTCAACGTGCCAAGCTCCGTAGCCCACGTATCCGCCGTGACCGTCGCCAGCGCCCCAATTAGCGCTGGAAAGAGCCAAGGCGTTGGGCGCTGCCACATCAACAGCGCCAGAATCGTCGCCCAGCCGCCGTTCGCGACTACTTGCGCCCAATCGCGGCGGCTCCCCTTCTCGAACTTCTCGGCGGCCACCTCCGTCTTGCGGCGAGGGCTGTAGAGCGACAGCGCGCTTGACGCGACGAAGAAGGCGACCAGCAGCACGCCCCACGCCCAGCCACCCAGCCCGAAGATGACCGCGCCCACCACCGCCGCCGCTCCCGCGCCGCTACGGCTCAACGCGCCGCGCCAGTAGCCGCCTGCCGCCATCGCTCCGCCCAAAATCACGCCCAGCACCAGTTGCACGAGTGGATTCACGCGGCTAGCCCTTGCTCGGCGTGGCGCTCGGCTCGTCGGCTTGCTCCTCGCCCCGCTCCTGCGGCTCCGGCTGAAGCAGGATGAGCGATTCCAGACCGAAGACCACCAGCAGCACCGCGATGATGACCAGCACGCTCAGCGCCTCCATCCACCGCAGCAGCGGCAGCGCCACCAGCAGCAGCCCGCCCCAGACGCCGTGCCGCATCGCCATCGCCCGCCGCTCTTCCCCCCGGAACCGCCGGATGAGCCACCACGACGCCAGCGTGATGACGCTCGCCCCAATCGTGAAGGCCAGCAGCAGCACGACGGCCACGTTCGTCGCCACGTCAGGGTCCGTGTTGATGACCATCCGCAGCAACAGCCAGACCGCCAGAATGATGATGACAGAATAAGCGAGGACAAAAGAGGTGCTTCGCATCGGTTCCCCGTGTAGTTAGGTCTATAATTGCAGTGCAGGTTGTGCGCGGCGGTGACGCGCGTACTCTCCTATAGTGGCAGGGTTGTCAAGCCACTCACTGCCCATTATAATCGCTGCATCCCTTTATAGAAATGGCCTGAAAAAGATTGGCCTATGAAGCTAATCGGCTTGACGGGTAACATCGCAAGCGGAAAGAGCACCGTCGCTTCCCTGCTCGTCGGCCTGGGCGCGGCCCACCTCGACGCGGACGCCCTGGTCCACGAGCTATACCGGGCCGACACTCCCGTGACCGGGGCCGTTGCCGCGCGCTACGGCGAGCGCGTGCTGGCCCCCGACGGCTCCATTGACCGCCGCGCTCTGGGCGAACTGGTCTTCGCGGACCCCGACGCCATGCGGGAACTTGAGCAAATCGTCCACCCGCGCGTCGGCGAACTCACCGCCGCGCGGGTCCAACAGGTCGCCTCGCAGCCGGAGCCGCCTCCCGCGCTCATCATCGAGGCCGTCAAACTCATCGAGAGCGGGCGCTACAAGATAGTGAATCAGGTCTGGTTTGTCGTCGCCCGCCCCGAAGTCCAGAAGCAGCGCCTGCTACAGCGCGGGTGGAGCGAGGCCGAGGCGCAGGCGCGCCTCCAGGCGCAGGCCCCCATCAAGGAGCGCCTGCACTATGCCGACGTGATAATCGAGAATAGCGGCAGCCTCGAAACGCTGGAGCGGCAGGTCCGCTCCGCGTGGCACAACCTTTTCGCGGGCGTCGCCGGAGAAGATACGCATGCGTGATTGGTGGAACCGCCACCCCTATCTCATCAGTTGGTTTGTCTTGGCTGTCGGCATGGTGGCGATTCTCCTCGTTTCCAGCCGGGACGTGCCCCTCCTGCCCCTCCAACGCTTCTGGCTCGTCGTGGCGACGGTGGGGCTGGCGGGACTCTGCGTCTGGATTATCTCCTGGGAGGACGACCCGCTCGATGGTGAGCCGGACCCACCCGCCTAACGCGGGCACCCAACAGCTTCTGCCCACCGGGCTGCGCCCGATGGACCCCGCGCGCGACCTGGCCGCCATCGCGCGCGTTATCGAGGTCGCCTTCTCTGAAGAACTCTCCCCCGGCGGGCACCTCGTCATGCGGGACCTCTACCTGCTCAACACCCTCAGCCCGCTCCTCTGGGTTCTCAGCCGCGCCATGCCTTCCCTCTACGATTACCTGGGCGGCTTCGTCTGGGAAGAGGACGGGCGCGTCGTCGCCAACGTCACCCTCACCCGCGCCGACAACTCCGGCAACCAGTGGATAATCTCCAACGTCGCCGTGCTCCCGACCTACCGCCGACGGGGCATCGCCAGAGCACTCGTCGAGGCCGCGATGGACCACGCCCGCACCAAGGGCGGTTCGCGCGTCCTCCTCCAGGTGCGGAGCGACAACCCCGGCGCGAAACGGCTCTACGAGGAGCTGAACTTCCACTACCTCGAATCCGTGACCGAGATGGTCGCCGAGCGCGTGCCCACCAGCCAGTTCCCGGCGTCCCCCAACGTGGACATCATCGCGCCCGTTGCCAATCGCTGGCACGAAGCCTACGACGTGGCCCGCGCCGCCGTCCCTCTCGCCGTGCAGCGCATGCGCCCCCTGCGAACCCAGACTTTCCGCGTCCCCCAGCGCTCCATCGGCGAGATGATACGCGACCTCTTCATCGGTGCCCCACGCGAGCGCTGGTGGGCGCAGGTGGATGGGCGCGTCGCCGCCCTCCTGACCATAGAGCGCCGCCCGCTCCACCAATCGGAGCAGGTGGAAATCATGATTCACCCCCAGGCCATCGGCCACGTCGAGACCGCCCTCATCAACAAGCTCACCGAGCGCCTGAACGGGCACCGCACCGTCCGTGCCACCCTCGCCGCCGAGCTAGGCGAGGCGCGGCAACTCCTCCGCTCCATCGGCTTCCGCGAGAGCCGCACCCTCGACCACATGATGCTCGACCTCTAGCCGCTATCCAAGGCAGGAGTGCCTGACCGCGTTATGTGAAGTACGGCCTACCAAAGCCTACTTTGAAGGACGATCGAGGTAGGCCCTAATTGACATAAAATAAGAATGACATAGGCAAGCCCCACAAGTTGCGACTTTGACATGGCCTTGCCCTCCTTCCCGCCTTCCGCGCCATGCGACGAATTCGCCCAGCCCCACTCCTTGCAAAGGTAACACGCAAGGCGCTATCATCTCTT
>DASVVH010000054.1:0-6942 GCA_036386615.1 Ardenticatenaceae bacterium | reverse complement strand
GAACGCCGCGCAGGGTGAACTGCGCGGCGCGCTCAACGACGCCAGCGCCACTGCCGAGCGCATCCGTGCCTTCACCAATGATTTAGCCGAGGCGATTAGCGCCCTCGGCCAGACCCAGCCCACCTACCAGGCTCCTGCCGCCTCAACCGACGAGGGGGAGCAGGCCACAGGCGAGGCCGGGGACGAGCCGCCCAACAATGGAAACGGGGGCGACACCCCCGAACATCAGGATGAAAATCATGGCGAATATGCGTAGAGATTATTATGAAGTGTTGGGCATCGTTAAGACAGCCTCGCAGGCGGAGATTCGCACCGCCTATCGCAAGCTGGCCCGGCAGTATCACCCCGACCTGAACAAGACCGAAGAGGCCGAGGAGCGTTTCAAGGAGATTAACGAGGCGTATGAGGTGCTCTCCAACGAGGAGAAGCGCAACCTCTATGACCGCTTCGGCCACGCGGGGGTTCAGGGGCAGCCCTTCGGCGCGGGCGGCTTCGAGGGCGGCATCGGCGACATCTTCGAGCAGTTCTTCGGCGGCTTCGCGCGCGGGCAGGGCGTGCGGCGCAACGGCCCGCGCCCCGGCAACGACCTGAAGACGGGCATTCACATCTCCTTCGAGGATGCCGTTCGCGGCACCACCGTCGAGGTCGAAATCGAGCGGCTGGAAACCTGCAAGACCTGCAACGGCAGCGGCGCGGCCCCCGGCACCACCCCCATTCGCTGCGTGCAGTGCGCGGGCATGGGCGAGGTTCGCACCGCCCGCCAGAGCATCTTCGGGCAGGTCGTCGTCACCGATACCTGCCCGCGCTGCAAGGGCGAGGGCGAGGTCATCGCCACGCCCTGCGCCTCCTGCAACGGCCAGCGCCGCAAGCGCACCGAGCGCCGCCTGGAGGTCAACGTTCCGGCGGGCATTGACGACGGCATGCGGATTCGCCTCGCGGGCGAGGGCGACGAGGGGCTGCGCGGCGGCCCGGCAGGCAATCTCTACGTGGACATCCACGTCAAGCCACACGAATACTTCCGCCGCGATGGGCAGAACATCATCCTCGACCTTGAACTGAACATCTCCCAGGCCGCGCTCGGCGACGAGATTCAGATTCCCACCATTGACGGCACCCAGCCGATGACCATCACGGCGGGCACCCAGACGGGCCAACTCTTCCGCCTGCGTGGCAAGGGCGTGCCGCACGTCCGCAACGAAGGGCTGCGCGGCGACATGCTCGTCAACGTCTTCGTCAAGGTGCCCACCAATCTCACCGAGGAACAGCGCGACCTCATCCGGCAGCTAGGGGCCACCCTCGGTAGCTCCGTCACCCCGCAGACGCACAAGGGCGGCTTCTTCGACCGCCTCCGAGACGCCTTCAAAGGCTAGAGTATCAAATTCGGCATCTATAGAAGCCCTCCATTATGCGCGGAGGGCTTCTTTTTTTGGCAGTTGGAGAGCGGGAGGGGCGAAACGGGTAACGTGCAGTAGGCTAGAAGGCCGAGGCCAGTAGAGGCCAGTAACGGCCAGTATGCAACCGCGCATGACCAACCAAAAGCCAGGACTATTGGTATCTATGTATTAAACTACTTTAGGCTTGTCTCATAAGATGTGCGGCTTTGACACGCCCCGCGTTTCAAACAACCCCACTTGCATAAAGAGCGAAACGATGGTTGAATGGAGCCATGAGCCGTTGAGCACTATTCGCTCGTCTCGCCATCGTAGGGCACGCGTAGCACGCCCGTAGCCTTCCGGTCAGACTCCAGATTGCCCATGCGGATATGCTTGGGCGCGCTCCACCAATCCCATCATTCACCACTTCACCAACCGGATTTCCTATGCACTTACTGCTTGTTCGACGGCTTCTTTTGAGCCTCGTCATCCTCGTCGCCGCCTGGCTCCTCATCAATTTCGTCGCCCTCACCAACGTCACCGCTGAGAGTCCCACCCCCATCGTCACCGAACGCTAACTCCCTCGCACATCCTGACTGCCCGCCGCCCCTACGCTATCAACGCGTAGCTTTCTTCGCATCCCAGGTAGGGGCACGGCATGCCGTGCCCCTACCTGCGGCGATGTTGTAGAGCGAGGGCACGCACAGCACAGTATCCTCGGCAGCCCCACACCCCCTTCACCCTACTTCTTGAGCCGTCCCCGTAAACCCTCTGGCGCGTCCAGAGTGGAGCGTGCTCCTCATGTGCCGTTGCCGTTCATTCCGCATTCCCACTTCCGCGTTCCGCATTTCCATTGTGGGTCGTCGGTTCGCACAATTGTGGACAACCTGTGCATAGAATCTGGATAATTAACATTCAATTAACAGAGATAATACGACTTGTAGGGCTAACAGGCTCTCTCATCCTATATCTAGTAAATGCAGAGTCACAGACCATCTCCTTGTGTTAATAACTTGTTAGACTCCCGGCGCGGCTATTCATTCCTGTGTCACCTGTTTCCCTTACCATAGCGTTGTACACAGTTGCCACCTGGGTCGTAAGACGCCAATTTCCGAAACGATGTAGCCATGTCCAGGCCGCTCATTCTACTATGCAATCCGCCCAGCCCGCCCGGTAAAACCGCTGACCGGGAGTTCGCCTCTGGCATGGGGACAGTACGTGAGCCGCAGGAGAGCGCCCAGCCTCCTCACACCCTGGCCTGGACGGCGGCGGCCCTGCACCGCGCGGGCTGGCAGGTCGCCGCGATAGATGCAGTGGCGAGCCGCGTGACCGAGGCGCAGGCCCTTTCCGCCATCGTTGACCACCGTCCCGCCATCGTTATCCTGCTGACCAGCCCCGCGACGGCTGACGTGGATTCCGCCTTCATCCGCGCCCTGCGCCTGCATCTCACCACCTTCTCCATTCTCCTCGTCGGCCTCGCCGCTCGCCATCTGCCGCCCAACCTCGTCAGCGAGGCCAACATGGTTCTGGCGGGAGAGCCGGAGGGCGCGGTGGACGTGGCCTGCCGCTCCCTGCTGGGGCATAAGAGTCGTGTCGGCCTCGTCTCCCCGCAGGCGCTCGGTGTGCCCGGCTACGACGCTCAGGGCCACCTGCTCGACCTCGACAGCCTCCCCTTTCCCGATTGGGACCTCTTCCCCCTGCGACACTACGACTACCTCCCCATCGTCTCCAGCCGGGGGTGCGGCAGAGGCTGCCGCTACTGCACCGTTCCCGTCACTCAGGGTGTCGTCGGGCGCGCGCGGGTGGCCGAGCAGGTAGTGGAGGAGATGCGCCTGCTGAATAGCTGCTACCGCGTGCAGCGTTTCCGCTTTCTCGACCCCCTCTGGGGCGCGGATGCTTTTCACGCCGAGGCGCTCTGCGATGCCCTCATACAGAGCCGCCTCTCCCGCCGCGTGACCTGGACCTGCGAGAGCCGCGCCGACCTGCTGGACCTTCACCTGCTCGACCGCATGGCGAAGGCTGGCTGCCGCGAGCTTCACCTCGGCCTCGAATCCGTCTCGCCCGAAACCCTCTTCGCTCTGGGGCGCATTCCCTCGGTGGAGGATATGCCCGAATATCTGCGCCGCACCGGGCAGATTATACGGGGCTGCCACACGCTGGGAATCGCCTGCCACGTTCACGTCATGGCGGGCCTGCCGGGGGACGAATCGGGCGTCAGAGATACGCGTGCCTTCCTCCTCGCCTATTCCCCCGATGCCGTCCACGTCACTCCCCTGACGCCCTACCCCGGAACCTCCATCGTCCCGACCAGCCGGATTGAGGCTGAGACCTCAGAACTCGAAGGTGTCGCCACTCCAGACACCCCGCCTGCCAGAGTTTCCCCCTGGCGGCGCGTCGTGGGCCGCCTCGATAGCTTGCCTTCTGCCTAGGGATGTGGCACCCTTCCCCCTCAAAGTTGGGTAATAGGAGGGTCCAGTGGAACAGTTCCTTGCAGAGTCGCTATTGAACCAGGAGGCGGAGCTTTACTGCCTCGGTGGCAGCCAGTACGGCGGCCTCATCAAGGCCGTGAACCAGGGCGTCGTCACCGTCGAATTCGAAGAGAAAGAGACCTACGTCGCCTGCGACAAGATTATCGCCGTCTGGCGTCGTGAAACCGAGGAAGAACACCGCGCTGCGGGCTTCGGTTTCGCCCCGCGCTAAATTACAGAGGCCCCCACTTCAAACACCTTCGCCTGCTAAGCATCCATCCGAATGCGATGCACTTCGGATGGATGCTAACAATTAAGCCACCGCTACAGGCCGAAGCCATCTCCTTTATCAAGTAATCGCAACATACCACCTCTGACCCTCACCGCGCGGCTTGTGATTGGCTCAGAATAGTTCTCGGATTAGTCGGGCAGGCAAGGTGATGACCCCCAATAGGTACCCGACTCACCTTATCCTTCCTCGTCGTCATGTTAGGCTCATTCGTGCTGCAGCTCATGCCCGCGGCGCTTCCCGGCTTTGACAAACCTGGAGAGGCTTGAAAGGCAAGTTGCCAGAATAACAAAGCTCTTGTATCTTTAGCATCATCATCCTCGCAGGTACCGCCAGCCTGTACCCCTGCTGGCGTCTGGCTCCATTTCGTTCCAACGGCATACACGCCGTCGTCAGGCGTTGCTAATCGGCTATACACCTCGGCTGGCCTTTCTCATCCTTAAAAGGCCAGTTCGTCGCTATTTGTGGCGAAAGAGGCGAGTGCCTCTCTATCCCGCACATTCATCGTGTCGCCGCAAAGACGCGGCTCGTTTCGTGTCCATCTCCGCGACTCAAAGGGAAACAGATTGATGAACGATAGGCTACCGTTTGGTTCTCCATTCCTCTCCACTTTGGCTTCAAGCCGCTTCCGGCGACTGCTCGTCCTGGCTTTTGCCGTCGCCACGCTGCTCCTGCTGGCCGTCGGCTCCGGCTCGGCGCACAGCCTCACCGCCGTAGATGGCAACGACAGCGATTGGCTGGCGGGGTTCGGCGCGGCGGGCTGTCCCTCGCTCCCCGGAGCCAATTCCGCGAGCCTGTACAGCACGAGCAACGGCTGCACCCTGCCCGGCGGGGCCAAAGGCACCGAGTACATCTGGACCGATACCCTCGGCGACCAACGAACCGACCATTGGAGCGGCACCGGGAACCTGGACCTGACGCAGTTCCGTATGACCGCCACCGAGACGCACCTGAACTTCCTGCTGCGCTTCAGCGACATCACGAACTGCAACGCGCAGTACATCGCCATCGCCGTCAACTCCGGCACGGGCGGCACCAACTTCTTCCCCGACAATGCCGAGACCAACCTGCCCTTCGAGTACGAGCGCGTTGTGGAGGTCAACACCAACGCGACTGGCTACTGGACGAATAACACCACCTTCACATCGGCGGGCAGCAGCTTCTGTAACGACACCGCTAACCTGTGGGAAATCCAGATGCCGCTCTCCGGGCTGGGGTTGAGCTACCCCTTCGCATCCGGGCAGTACGATTTTGCCGCCGCCATCTTCTGCCGGGACACGGGCGGCACCATCTGCGAGGCGGGCGGTAGCGATGCGATGGATGCCATCACCACCGTAGGCGGCAACACCTTCAACGAGGTAGGTGACGGCACGCTGAATTACAGCTTCACCACCGCGCTCAACGACCCGGTGGACGTGCAGATAACGAAGAGCGGCCCCTCCTCGGCGGACCTGGGCGCGCAGGTGGAATACACCCTCACCTTCGTTAACAACGGGCCGGGCACCGCGACGGGCGTCGTCGTGATGGACGACATTCCTTCCCAGCTAACAAACGTCAGCTACACCGTCACCTCCCAGTCCGACCCCGCGACGACTGTCACCGCGCGCCCCAGCATCCAGTATATCTGGGACGTGTCGAACCTTGGCATGGGCGACACGGTGACGATAAAGGTCACGGGCACGCTCGACCCCGACACGCCGCTCACCTCGTTTGACAACGAGGCGACAATTTCCACGACGGCGGACGACACCAGCGCGGGCAACAACAGCAGCAGCACGACGCTAACCCCCACCGACCCCGCACAGCCTGGGCCGACCTTCACCGTCAACAGCACCGCCGACACCAACGATGGGCGATGCGGCCAGCAGCATTGCACTCTGCGCGAGGCCATCAATGCCGCCAACGCGCGGACGAACACAGACAACGACGCCACATCCGGGGCGGACCCGGACCAGATTCACTTCGACATCCCCGGCAGTGGCGTGCAGACCATCACCCCGAATTCGAGCGGGCAAGGCGCACTCCCCTCTGTTACCGACGCGGTGGTGATTGACGGCACCACCCAATCGGGCGCGAGTTGCGCCCCCTGGCCTGCAACCCTGCTCGTTCAGGTGAGCGGAAGCAGCCTCGCCGCCAACAGCACGATGCTGACCATCGCCGCCAGCAACAGTACGGTGCGGGGACTGGTGCTGAACGGTACGAACGGCACTGCCTTGGGGGTGACAGGTTCCAGCAACCGGGTCGAGTGCAACTTCGTCGGCACCAACGCGGCGGGTACCAGCGCCATCGCGAACACCCTTGCTGGGGTGTTTATTCAGAGTGGCGCGAGCAACAACATCATCGGCACGAATGGGGTTGGCATGGCGGATGAGGCCGAGCGCAACCTCATCAGTGGCAATAACCTTGGAGTCGCCATCACTGGCTCCGGCAGCAATCGGGTGGCAGGCAACTACATCGGCACCAATGCGACAGGCACCAGCGCCCTCCCGAATTCCACGGGTGTGACCATCCAGTTTGGTGCGAGCAGCAACATCATCGGCACCAATGGCGATGGCGCAGGCGATGAGGCCGAGCGCAATCTCATCAGCGGCAATGGGTCTTACGGAGTATGGTTTTTTAGCTCCGGCAGCAGCAATCGGGTGGCAGGCAACTACATCGGCACCAATGCCGCTGGCACGGGTGCCCTGCCCAATGTCACGGGTGTGTCCATCCTGAATGGCGCGAGCAACAACCTCATCGGCGGCGCTCTGCCGGTGGAACAGAACACCATTGCCTACAACACGAACGACGGCGTCGTCAGTACGAATGGGAC
>DASVVH010000053.1:0-6952 GCA_036386615.1 Ardenticatenaceae bacterium | reverse complement strand
CCGTTGAGGAGGATGCCGACTGGCTGGGGCTTCTCCGGGTAGAGTAGCGACAGGCCCAACAAAAAAGACCACCCGCACGGGTGGTCTTTCCTCTATCACGTTTTACTTACTCGAAGAACTCGCGGTTCTTGGCGATGAACGATTGCCACTGCGACGGAACTTCGACATCCTCAAAGATGGCCTCGACCGGGCATTCCGGCACGCACGCGCCGCAGTCAATACACTCGTCAGGGTGGATGTAGAACTGGTCCGGCCCTTCGTAGATGCAGTCAACGGGGCAAACCTCGACGCACGCCGAGTCCTTCGTCTCGATGCACGGTTCAGCAATGATGTAAGGCATGGGGGTTATCCTCCTCTAGGGGGTAATTCAGCGTTCGGAACTGCTATGAGCAGACTGTAGCACAATTTACGCGCCGTGACAATGTGACATTTATCAGTTTAGAACGGCTCAAAGTAAGCATGAAGGACCGCAATCGGCTGGATAGCCAGAGTGGCCTTGGTCAATCATCCCGAACCTTCATCACCCGCGTGAACCCCACCACGCCGATGTCGCGGCTCTCCTCCACCTGTAGCCCCGCGCCTTGAAAGAGGCTGTCTGTCTCCGCGCGGCTCCAGAAGGCGACGCCGCCCGGACGTGCGACGTATCGCTGGAAGGCAGCATCGAGGCCGCCTCCGGCTGCCAGCAGGTGCATGAAGAGAGCTGTGCCGCCGGGGCGCAGGGCGCGGGCAACCTCCTGAAGCGCAGCCACGACACCCGCACCGCCGAACTCGTTGAGTGAGCCGCCGCAGACGACGCCATCCAGCGTGCCGGAGGCGAAAGGCAACCCTTCAGCGCGGGCACGAACGAAGGAGAGGTTCTTCTGACCTTCGGCCCGCGCCGCCTGCCGCGCCCGCCGGAGCATCGGCCATGCGAAATCCAATGAGACAACTTCCCCGCCTTGAGCCAGCATACGCGGGGCGAGCCAGCGTCCGTAGAGCGCGGTACTGGCGGCGAGGTCGAGCCAGAGGGTGCCTTCCACTCTGCCGAGGAGTTGGTCAAAGATGGCGCGCTCGCGCCGGAAGGGCAGCCACTCGTGGCTCAAGAGGGAGAGCGAGTTGACTCGCCAGGGCCACTCGTAACCGCGAGCCACTATCCCTAACTCATTGGTCAGTTGGCCGGGTGTGCGCGGCCCCACACCGCCGGGCAGCAGGTCGAGGATGCCATCGCGGATAGGGAAGAGGCCACGTTCCACGGAGTAAGCCGCGCCGTGAACGACATCGCCGTCGTGCTCCTCCGCGATGGAAGCAAGGGCCAGTGGGGAGCCGCCGCCGGGCGCGGTGAGTTGCTCAAGTACGCTAGGTCGCACAGAGGTATTCCATAGGCTCAGGCAGTGGCACGCTGAGGGAGCCAGCGTGGGAGGTGAATGGCTTTCGCGCGGTCTATAGTGGCGTGGGCCTCGGCCTCGCGCTGGGAGTCGCCGGGTTTGGCCTGGGAGAGGTCGTCGTGGAGGTGGCGCGTGCGTTCCGGCTGGCCCGTTGCCGTCGCCAGGGCGATGGCCCAGGAACGAACCACCGCGTCGGGGTTGTAGCCACCGCCGCCTGCTATCATCAGCCGCCCGCGCGCCGCCGTCTCTTCGGCTAGGGTGAGGAAGCGCTGCATGAGCGCGCCGTAGTCCTGCGCGGTGAGCCGCAGGCTGACGAGGCGGTCCATCCAGTGAGCGTCGGCACCAAACTGGAGGAGGATGAAATCAGGGTCGTAGGCGCGGGCGACTGGCAGGATGAGTTCGTCCATCGCGCGGAGGTACGGCCCGGTTCCGGTGCGGCGGGGCAGGGGGACGTTGATGTTGTAGCCGATGCCCGCGCCCGTGCCAATCTCTTCCACCGCGCCCGTGCCGGGGTAGAAACGACCATCATATTGATGGAGGGAGACGGTGAGGATGGGCTGGTCGTAGAAAATCTCCTGCGTGCCGTCGCCGTGATGACCGTCCACATCTATGACGAGGGGGCGTTGGATGCCGCGCTCGTCCATGAGCCAGCGCACGGCAACGGCGAGGTCGTTGAAGACGCAGAAGCCGCTCGTGGCAGCGGCGCGGGCGTGGTGAAGTCCACCGCCGGGGTTGAAGGCACGAAGGGCTACGCCATCGGCGATGAGGCGCACGCCGAGCAGGGTGCCGCCAACGGCGACGGCGGCACGGTGAAAGATGCCGCGATAGGCGGGGGTGTCGCGGCGGTCCAGAAAGCCCTCGGCGCGGAGGTCCATCTGGCGCACCCAATCTATGTAGGGCTGGGTGTGGACGCGGCGCAGGTCGGCATCGCTGGCGACGGACTGGCGGTAGAAGCGGACATCGAGGCCGAGTTCTACGGAGAGGTCGAGGATGGCCTCGTAACGCTTCCAGCTTTCGGAGAGGCGATGGTGCGCGGTGCCGCGCCCGCCGTAGCGCTCGTGGTAGATAAAGGCGAGGGGTGGGGCCAACATAGGTGAGAAGTGTAGCGGGCGGGGGCAGAGGTGACAAGGCATGGCGGCTTTCCCGCCGGGCTGTGTCAAAGTCGGACTGGCGAAGGAGGAGAGGGAGCGAGAAAGGGGCCGCGCGGGAGAGAGGCCAGTATAGGCCAGTAACGGCCAGTATTGGCGGACAAAAGAGGCCTGTATTGTGGTAAGTAGTTGATTTACAGATGTTAGATACATTACAAATGGAGCGCCTTTGACACAGCCCTGGCTTTCCCGAAGCACAGAAGGCGGCTAGACCAGCACAACGCGAAAGTTGGCTATACTATTGGCAGACGTTGTGTTCACCCGTTATGAGAAGATAGTTGAGACTGATAATGCAGGATAGATTTCGGGCGCGGCTCGTTGCCGTGCTCCTGGGGCTGGTCATCGGCCTGACGGGGTGTGCCGACCTGACTTCGGGGCTGGCTGGCGTTGGTCGCCCTTCAGCCACGCCGTTGACGTTGGTGGTCGCGGACATAGCACAGGTAGTGTCGTCGGCAACGGCAGCGGCGACGTCGCCTGCCGCTTCGCCAACGAGTGTCGCCACCGCGACGATGGCGGCGACGTTTACGCCACCGCCGACGGCTACATTCTCACCCACCGCGACGGCTACTGCGTCACCGTCTCCGACGGCTACTGCTTCGCCTTCGGCAACGGTTGTTCCGGCGACGCCGACGCTCATACCTACTCCCCCTACGGTGTCGCCTACGCCCTGGCCGACGCCGGACGGGCCGCTAACGTGGGACGAACGGGCGCTGCTTTTTGACGAGTTGTGGAAGCTGGTGAACGAGCGGTACATTGACCCTAATTTCAATGGCGTGAACTGGGCGGCACAGTGGGAGGCGCGCCGGGCGCGAGCGCTCGAAGCGCAGACAGACACCGCTTTCTATGAGCAACTGCGGGAGATGGTCTGGACGCTGAACGACGGCCACTCGCGCTTCATGGACCCGCACGAGGCGTTCGACCATTTCGCCGCCTCCCGCAACACGCTGACCTACGGCGGCCTGGGGCTGTACACCTTCGACACGCCGGACGGGGCACTGGTGCTTCAGGTTGACCCCGGCAGCCCGGCGGAGCGGGCGGGGATTCTGTCCTGTGACCGAATACTGTCGCTGAACGGCGGACGCTACAACGGTGACGGGGGCGAGGTGGGAAGCACTGCCGCTCTGACCATCCAGCGGCCCGGCGCGGGCACCTTCAACCTGACGCTGGCGCGGGAGGAGGTGACGCAGGTACTGGACGTGCCCGGCGAGGTGCTGCCGGGGCGAAGCGAGCGCATCGGCTACGTGAGGATTGATACGCTGTGGGTGCTGGATACTCCTGACCGCCTGCGGGCGAGGCTGGCAAGGTTGGAGGAGGAGGGGCCACTCGACGGCCTCATCATTGACCTGCGGCCCAATCTGGGCGGCTGGCGTCCGGTGCTTCAGGGAATTCTAGGAACGTTCACGCAGGGGCAGCTAGGGGAGTTCTACGGGCGGTTGCAGAGTGACCCACTGGTTGCGCCGCGCCGTGACGACCCGCCGCCGAGCCACCCCGACCTGCCGCTGGTGGTGCTTGTGAGCGAGCACACGGAGAGTTACGCGGAGGTGCTGGCGGCAACGCTCCGGGCGGAGCGCGGGGCAGTCATCATCGGGGAGCCGACGCGCGGCAACGTGGAGACGATTTTCCCCCGACGGCTGCCCTTCGGCGCGCGGGTGTGGATTGCGGAGCAGGGGTTCCGGCTGAACAGTGGCGCGACGCTGGAGGGGGTCGGGGTGCAGCCGGACGTGGTGGACCACACGGATTGGACACCATACGCGTGCGGGCGCGACCCACAGGTGGATATGGCGGCGATTCTGTTGGAGAACGATTAGGAAAGGAAAAAGGAAAAGGGAAAAGGGAATAAGTACGGCGCACGAAAGAAAAAAGCCGCGCTGGGCAAATAGCGCGACCTTTTTGCTTTCTCCCGTATCTCTTTTCCTTCGCTGTTACCAGCCCCGGTGCTTGGGTGGGACGAAAATCCAGAGGATGATGTAGGGAATAATGGGGCTTCCGGCGAGGGGGATGAGCGCCAGGAAGATGAAGCGGAAGAACCAGGGGCTGATTCCGAAGAATTCGCCCAGGCCACCGCAGACCCCCGCGATGATGCCTCGCTGGCGGCGCAGTTTCTTGTAGTGAGTCATTGACATGTTGGCCCTCTTTTCTCTACACTTGCGTCGAGCGCGTGGTGTTCGGTAATTCTCTGTCTATATACGCAGAACTGGCGGCGGGGTTGCGGGATTTGCCTTTCGAGGAAAGCCGAATACGCTTTCACAGGATGAGGTGGCTTCCGGGCGAGGGGTCGAGATAACGACTCGAACTTTGCCGGGGATGCCGCCTTCCTGTTTGTACGGGATATGGGATATGGGATAACGGCGGATGGTAGAGGAAAGTCAGTTGAGGGATGAATTGAAGATGGTGAACGAGATAGACGAGCAGGTGGGGGCGCTGCTGCCCGAACTATATGAGGCGGAGGGGGCGCACTGGTGGAGCGCGGGGATGCGGGCCATCACGCATGCACTGCTGGAAGGCGTGGTGTTGCCCGGTGGCCCTATTCTGGAAATTGGGTGCGGGGGTGGGGCGTTTCTGGAGGAGATGGGGACGCAGCACCCCGGCCACCTCACCATCGGGACGGACCTGAACCCGGCGGCGCTGGCACACGCGCGGCGGGGCGGCAGGCAGGCAGTCGCCCTCTCGGACCTGCACCGCCTGCCCTTCCCCGATGAGCGGTGCGGCACGATTGTCGGGCTGGACTCCTTCGACCAGTGGGGCGTGGATTTGGAGGCAGCGGTGGCGGAGGCGGCGCGCGTGTTGCTGCCGGGCGGGTTGCTGCTGGTGCGGGTGAGTGCCTACGATTGGCTGCGCGGCCCGCACGATGTGGCCTTCGGCACGGGGCGGCGCTACTCGGCCTCCGAGATGGGCGCGGCGCTGACGGGAGCGCGGCTCCGGCCCCTGCGCGTGACCTACGCCAACAGCCTGCTTTTTCTGCCCGCCGCCGCTGTGAGGCTGGCGCAGCAGGGCGGGCACGGCTCGGTCGAGGCCCAGCTAGAGACACCATCGGTTCTGAGTGGGCTGTTCAATCGGCTGCTGCGTGGCGAGGCGTGGTGGCTGCGGCGGCAATCGCTCCCGTTCGGCCTGAGCCTGTACGCACTGGCACAGAAATGACCGCTTCTATGCTTGTCTGCACGGTTTTACCGACGTACAACGAGCGCGAGAATATTGGGCCGCTCATCGAACGGCTATTGGCGAGCGCTCAGGAGCGGCAGATGGCGCTCGTGGTGGACGACGACTCGCCCGACGGAACGTGGCAGGTCGTTGAGGCACTTGCGGCGCGGCACAATACGCCGGACGAGACGCGCGTCGCGCTGGTGCGGCGGCAGGGGGAGAAAGGGCTGACCTCGGCCATCCAGCGCGGGATTGACGTGGCAATCGAGCAGTACGGGGCGGAAGTCGTGACGTGGATGGACTGCGACCTCTCGATGCCGCCGGAAGAGGTGGCGCGGCTGGTGGAGGCCATCCGGGACGGAGGCGCGGATGTGGCGGTCGCGTCCCGGTGGGTGCGCGGCGGCGCGGACGTGGCGCACGGCACGATGGCCCGCCTGCTGAGTTGGATTATCAACCACTTCGCCATTCTGCTGCTCTCCAACCAGGTACACGACTACACGAGCGGCTTCGTGGGGGCGCGGGCCGAGGTGTTGAAGGCACTGCGACTGCGGGGCGACTACGGGGAGTACTGCATTGATTTTCTGGCGCGGGCGTCGCGGCATGGCTACCGCATAGCGGAGGTGCCCTACGTCTGCGTGCCGCGCTCGTCGGGCGAGAGCAAGACTGGGGTGAACCTGGCGGATTACCTGTGGAAGGGGCGCAAGTACGTCTTTACCATCGTGCAGTTGTGGCGAGAGAGGAAGATGATTGGCGACCCGCGATAGACTGATTACCAGCAGGTCCGAAATCACGTTGATGTTAATCAGAGCTGGGAGTCGTTACAGGCTCCGCGCCTTCGTAAAGTTCCTGTTCGCTCATTTCAGATTCCCCTGCCTCCTCAGGCATTCTGACGATATTTCCTACAATCCAGTAAGGGCCTGGGCAGCCACCAAGCGCGCCCGGTTGTTCCAGCAACTCTGTTTCCACGCCTTCCGCAGGGAGCGCGCCTCCCCCTCCATCAAGGTATACCATTTCCCCGGTACGGGCCACGACCTGCCCTGTTTCGTCTAGAACCTGAACCGAACCCCCGTCAGTGTTGAGGGTGACATCAGGCGGCCACACAACCAGATAGCTCTCGCCTCCATCAACGTTCACGCGCAAGCAGCTATCAACTGATACCAGTTGGCCGAGGAGCTCTGCCGTCATCATCTCCCTTTCTCCCTCGACTGGCTTTTGTTGGGGAAAGATAACAGTGAGCGCGGGTGGTGCGATAACCGTCACCTGCCCCACCATGATTTCAGTGCCGATAGGACCACCAAGGCC
>DASVVH010000052.1:0-2330 GCA_036386615.1 Ardenticatenaceae bacterium | reverse complement strand
CCAGCGCCAGGAGGGGATTAACGAGCGGCACGAGCGGCTGCGCGAGTGGCAGGATGCCATTAATCTGAGGCAGTACCTGTTCACGGAGCGGCAGTCTATCCTGAACCAGTGGCAGGCGATGATTCACGAGCAGCAGGCGCGCTTCAACGAGAAGCAGAGCCGCACTATCGAGGGGTTGAACGAGCGTCTGATGGACGCGGTACGCGAGAATGAACTGCTGGCGCGGGAGATTGCAGAGCTACGGCAGCGCTTAGAAACGATGCAAGGGGGAGAAGGCGAGTGACCCAGGAGATTCCCGACGACCTTTTCGAGATTCAGGACGCGGCGGTTGACCCTAACGGGATTTTACAGCAGATTCGAGAGCGAATCGCGCAACGGCGCGAGGAGAAGGGGTATGAGGAACGGCGCTTCCCCGTCTTCGGCATGACGAGCTTCGTCGAGCCTCCGGCGGACCTCCCCTACGATGCGGAGCTTTACAGCAACCTGCGGCTGGCGAATGAAGCGTTCGCGCGGGTAGAAACCGGGCCGGTTCTGGCCCCGTCTCCGGCGACACGCGCTCCGGTGGTGGGCAGGCTGTGGCAGCAGGTGCGCGGGGAGGTGCATAATCTGGTGCTCTTCTACGTCAATCGCGCGGTGACGCAGCAGGTCAACGTGAATCGTTACCTTGTGGCGGTGGTGAATCGCCTGACGGCGTTGAGCCAGGAGCAGCAGCAGACCATCGCGCGGCTCGAAGCGGAACTGGACGCGCTCAAAGGCCGGGACGAGGGGTAGAGGGAAGATTCGATGCGGATTGCTATCGTCGTCGTCCGGTACGGGGCGGAGATTGTGGGGGGAGCCGAGTCCCAGGCGCGCGGCTTCGCGGAGGCGGCGGCGCGGCGGGGCTGGGAGGTGGAGGTGTGGACCACCTGCGCCCGCAGCCACTATACCTGGGAGAACGAATTCCCAGCCGGAAGCCACAGGGAGGGCAACGTCATCGTGCGGCGCTTCCCGGTGGCGAAGCTGAACCTGGAGCGACAGGGGCAAATTGAGGGTCGCCTGGGCACACAGGGGCACCTGCCGGTGGCGGCGCAGTATGCTTGGCTGGGGGGCGGTGCCCACAGCATCCTGCTCTACGAGTACGTGGCGGGGCAGGCGGTGAAGTTCGATGCAGTGGTGGTGCTGCCCTACGCGAATCCGATGATGAACCTGGCGGCGTGGGCGCGGCCTGATAATGTGGTCATGTGGCCCTGCCTTCACGACGAGCCTTACGCCTACATGGAGCCGATTCGGCTGCTGCTGGAATCGGTGCGCGGCGTGATGTTCAACTCGCCGGAGGAGCGCGATCTGGCGGTCAAGCGGCTGAGAATGGAACTCCGGCACGAGGCAGTGCTGGGCGAGGGCGTGACGCTGGAGAGCTACGATAAGCTGCCGGAGCGCAACGGAAACGGCCACAGCCCGCGCGACCTGCTCTACCTGGGGCGGCTGGAGGGCGGGAAGAATCTGGCGCTGCTCTACGAGTACGTGCAGCGATACGTGGAGGATGGGGGAGACCTACGCCTCGTGGTGTACGGCGGCGGCCCTTTCGTGCCGCCGCCGCATCCAGCCTTCGACTATCGCGGGTACGTGGCGGACGCGGCAAAGACGAGCGCCTACGCCTCGGCGCTGGCGCTGTGCCAGCCGTCACTCAACGAGAGCTTCTCGCTGACGGTGATGGAGTCGTGGCTCGCGGGGCGGCCCGCGCTGGTTCACGCCGACTGCGCGGTGACGCGGGGCCACGTCGAGCGGAGTCACGGCGGCCTCTGGTTCCGCACCTACGACGAGTTCGTGGGCGTCATCGAGTGGCTGGGAGAGCACCCTGACTTGGCTGCCCGGATGGGTCGGAATGGGCGGAGCTACGTTGAAGAGAATTATACCTGGGACGTGGTGGCCGACCGCTTCGAGCGCATTCTGAGCCAGTGGGGGCGGGACGAATGAGCCAGCGCGTCCTGCACCAGATGACGACTGGGACGGGAATCGGTGACGCGATTACCGACCATATCTTCCTGCTGCGCCGCTGGCTGCGCGAGTTGGGGTTCGAGTCGGAGGTCTACGCCGAGTTCGTGGACCCGGCTCTGGCCTCCGAGGTGCGCCACACCTCGACCTATCGCCCGCGAGGCGAGGGCGAGTGGGTCATCTACCATCACAGCACCGGCTCTCCTGTCGTGGCGCGGCTTCTGGAGTGGTCCGCGCGCGTGGTGGTGGTCTACCACAACGTCACCCCGCCGGACTTCTTTCAGGGCATAGAGCCGAAGTTGGCGCAGGAGATGGTCGAGGGGCGGCGGCAACTGGCGCTACTACAACCTCGCGCGGGG
>DASVVH010000051.1:0-5951 GCA_036386615.1 Ardenticatenaceae bacterium | reverse complement strand
GTTCCTGTTCCCAACAACACATAAGCGGGAGACCACCCGTAAACAGGAGGAGCGGAAACAAAACCCGCTCCTCCTCCTCTCAAACCACCTAGTCCCGCATCCCATCGCTGACGGCACTCGCCGGAAACCAAGCAGCGGGCCGACAAACTCCCCGCCGTTGAAGGCACCCTCCCAGTTGCCCATAGAGTGCTCCAATGTAGTGCTTCGAAACGGAGGCGCGGCCTCATGCTCTAGCGTTCGCAGCCCTGCCTCAACATGGTCGCCACCGGGCCGATGCACCCCGTCACCGCGCACATCCGCCGCGCTGACTACGCCGTAGCTGTGTCAGAGGCGGCGGCTCCGGCTTGCCCCAGAAATAACATTATGTAAACAAAAGCCAACATCCATCAAGCTCAGGGTTTGGCGTTAACGAGCCGCCACGCGAGGAGGCCGCACAAACCGAAGCCCAGCGCATTCACCCAGCCGTGCCCCTGAATCATGCGCGGGATGGTCAGCGTCCACGCCCCCGTCCAGCGCCCCAGCGCGTAGGCAACCGCAAAGCTCATGCCGACGAACAGCGCGAAGGACGACGCGACGAGCAATCCTCTACCAACGCGCGGGTGCGTGGCAGGCAGGATGTACACGAGAGTGAGCGCCCCAACCGTGACCAGACTCGCCGCGAGCACGACCGCAGCAACTGTCTCTAGCAGCAGCGAGAAGGTGATGCCTCCCGCCACCAGCGCGGGGCCGACGATGACGCCCAGTGCGGCGACGCGGTAGATGGGCCACGCCGACGGGCGAACCTCCGCCAGCCTGCGCCCCACCAGCCCCGTCAGCACCAGCGCCGTCAGCGGAATGAAGTGGAAGTGAATAGCGGTCAGGAACACAATAATCTCCGCGAAGCCGAGCGGGCGCGCGCCGAACCGCGCCAGGATGAGCCACGCCGCTCCAATCGGCAGGTAGAGCAGGCCGAAAGCGATACAAACCTCGTCCGCCCGCGAAAACCGCGACCCCACCAGCCGCATGAATCCGTACAGCGCCACCAGCCCCGTGAAGAGCAGCCAGGGAAGCACCAACGCCGCCGCCAGCAGGCCACCCGGCACTGCGAACGAGGCGGCAGCCAGCAGCGCCGCGACGGGCTGGGCGAGCATCGCCGCGCGGTACACAGTGGCGCGGTGGTCGTTCGGGTCAGTCGGGGCGACGAGCGCGAGCGATAGCGGCGTGACGACGAAGAGCGCGAGAAGCAGCAGCAATTCGGCGGAATCGAGCCGCGCCGGGTCAGCTACCGACAGCGCGAAGGCACCCAGCCACACAACGACGCCGAGCAGCGTGCTGGCACCGTTCCACCCGGTCAGCGCAAAATCGCCGCTCTTATAAGCGGGGTTTGGCTGCGGGCTTTTCTCTTTCATGTACCTTTTCTCGAATACAGGCTCACCCGAAGAGTATAGTGCATGGCGAGCCGCAAAAACAGTCGTGCAACTGTTCGCATTTCACAGGAAATGCTATAATATAGATGAGTTCGAGGAAAGCTTGACTCTCCACAACCTGTGCGAGTTGCCCTACTGGCATGTGAGTCGGCTTGAGCCGACTTGAGCTATCAGCCTGGGGTTCATGAGCCTTGATAAAATAAGCGGGCAGAAGGCCGCTAAAGTGCGCTTTAGCGTACTTGAGCTATCACCCTGGGGTTTCAACCCTTGGCGTGCGCTGCACCTGAACGCGATTACCCAATTCAATTCTCAATCATCATGAACCCCAGGCGTGCGCTGCCTACCCCTGAGCCAAATAGGAACGAATAGCAGATGATTCCCGTAAAACTTCAGCTTCGTAACTTCATGTCCTATCGCGGCTCCGACAACACGATTGACTTCTCCGGCATCCATCTCGCCTGCCTGTCCGGCGACAACGGCATGGGCAAGTCCACCCTGCTCGACGCCATGACCTGGGCGCTCTGGGGCAAAGCGCGGGCGCGGCGGGACGACGACCTCATCACGCACGGTGAGTCGGAGACCGAGGTGCAGTTCGAGTTCGAGTTGAGCAGCGAGCGCTACCGCGTCGTTCGCAAGCGGAACTCGTCGGGGCGCGGGTCGAGCGTGCTGGAGCTACAGGGGCGCACCGGCTCCGGCTTCTTCGCCTCCCTCAGTGAACCAACCATTCGCGAGAGCCAGCAGCGCATCAACAACCTCCTCAAGCTGGACTATGACACCTTCGTCAACTCCTCCTTCCTGCTTCAGGGGCGTGCCGACGAGTTCACCACCAAGAAGCCCGCCGAGCGCAAGCAGATTCTTGCCGACATTCTCGGCCTCGCAGAGTACGACGTCTACGCCGAGCGGGCCAAAGAGCGCGCCAGGGCCGCCGAGGAGCAGCGCCAGCACGCCGAGCGCGAACTGGAGCGCATCCGCGAGATAGTGGCCGAGATTCCAACTATCGAATTGGAATTGATTGACGCCGAGGTAGCCGTCAGCGAGTTGATGCACGAATTGTTGCAGGCCAACGAGGCCTTTCAGGCTCTGCTCGACCAGCGCCGCGAGTTGGACGCGAAAGCCGAGGCGCGGGTGCAGGCCGAACTCCGCGCCAAAGAAGGGCGCGGCGAGATAATAAAATTGCAGACGCGGGTAGATGAACAGCGCGCGCGCCTCGCCCGTTTCGACGCCCTCCTCGCGCGGGCGGAAGAGATAGAGGGCGCGATGGCCCGCCTCGGTCAGGCCCGCATTGAAAAAGACCACTGGGACGACCTCCTGCAACGGAGCCTCCAGTTGCAGAACGAGGCCAGCACCATCCAAGCGGTGATTGAGAAGGCGCGCTCCCAGGTGTCGGGAGACCTGCGCGTGACCGAGGCGCAGATGCGCTCCTGCCGCCAGACGCTGGACCGCTTCAGCAGCCGCGAGCGCGAGTTGGCCGAGGCGGAGAAGCAGGTCCAGCTACTCGTCAAGGTTCAGGCCGAACGAGAGCAGCACCAGCGCACCCTTGCGGAGGAGATGGAGAAGGGTGGGCAACTCCGCGCCGAGAACAAGCAGCTTCTTGCTCAGATGACCACCATCAAGGAGCGTATGGCCCTCCTCGACGGCACCGAGGCGGCGGAGTGCCCCATCTGCCGCCAGCCCCTCTCGGCGGAAGCGCGTGCGCAGGCCCACGAAGAGGCGCAAGCCGAGGGGACCGCGCTCGGTGACCACTACCGCGACAACCGCGCCCAGATGAAGCAGGCCGAGGAGACGATTGCCAGCCTCCACGCCTCCGTCGAGAGCGCCGACCGCCAGTTGAAGGAATTGGCAAAGTGGCAGCGGCGGCAGGCCGAGGCCGCGCAGGCCGCCGAGGAGATGCAGCGTGCCCGCCGCGAGCTTCAGGAGGCCGAGCAGCAGGCGCGGGTGCTGAACGCGCGCCTCGAAGCGGGCGACTACGCGCGGGAAGAGCAGGCGCGGCTCGCGGAACTGGCGAGCGTCAGCGACTCCCTTGGCTATGACCGCGCGCAGCACGAGGCCGCCAAACGCACCATTCAGGAACTCTCCCCCCGTCAGCAGGAGGCGAACGACCTCGCCCTCGCCCGCGAGCAGCGCGCCAGCACCGTTGAGGCGATGCAGGCCCTGGAGGAGTTGGCCCGCACCTGGCAGGAGCGCGTCACCGCCGCCGAGCGCGAGATGCACGCCCTTGCAATGGAGTTGCAGCAGCGCGAGGAGGTGTTGCGGCGCGTCCACGAGCAGCAGGTGCTCGTCAACTCGCTTCAGAAAGAAAAGTCCATCGCTGACCGTCGGTTCGGCGGAGCGAAACAGCGCCTGGAATTCGCGGAGCAGCACGCCGCCCGCCAACCGGAAGTCGAAGCCTCCTGCCACGCCGCCGTCGAGCAGCGCACCATCTACGACCAGTTGGCGCAGGCGTTCGGCAAGCGTGGCGTGCAAGCCATGATTATCGAAGCCGCCCTGCCCGACCTCGAAGAGGCGGCCAACCGCCTCCTGCGGCGCATGACCGACGGGCGCATGAGCGTCGCCCTCCAAACCCAGCGCGAGGCGCGCACCACCGACGGCATGATTGAGACGCTCGACATCCTTATAGCCGACGAGTACGGGGAGCGGCCCTACGAGATGTTCTCCGGCGGTGAGGCGTTCCGCGTCAACTTCGCCCTGCGAATCGCCCTCTCCAAGCTGCTGGCGCACCGCGCGGGCACCAGCCTGCGAACCCTCGTAATGGACGAGGGCTTCGGGTCGCAGGACGCTATGGGCCGCGAGCGGCTCGTAGAGGCGATTACCAGCGTGCAGGACGACTTTGACCGCATCCTCGTCATCACCCACATCGAAGAGCTAAAAGACGCCTTCCCCACCCGTATCGAGGTCAGCAAAGGGGTGAACGGAAGCAAAGTGCGCGTGAGATAGAAACCGAATGTAGTATCTCAAAGTAATCTGGACTCATGTCATAATTTTTGAGACTGTCTCACCGTAATTTAGACTAACAGGAGAGAGTATTAGCCTAAGTTACTCGCTCATTAATATTGTCTCACATTAAATTGGACTAGTGATTTGGTACTGGCGACTAGATTGGTGACAGTGGAAGTCTGTGCAACAAAACGGTGGGAGGTCTGATATAGACTTCCCACCGTTTTGTTGCAGCTAACAAGAGAGTTGTACGATGGAGATGCAGTTTGCTCAAGGCTCTGTGTTGGTGGACGGTCTACTGCGTGCCGTACTCCATAGCGGTGTGCGCGCCGCCAGGCATGCGCCCACAGGTAGTGGGGTCCCATCAGTCTGCTCCGGCCACAGCCTGTGATCGCCACTAGCTCACGCACAGGGTAGCTTTTCCCGTACAGCCACACCGCTTGACGACTGCGGGTTGCGCCATCTTTGTGCGTCTCACTAAATTGAATTCGTTCTCGTCCCATCTCCTCAGTCTATAACTTCTAATCGCTTTCTCTATAAGGATTTGCGCTGGCGATGTGCAGGAGGCCCCTTGACGTGCCGTTCCAACTCTCTTTATACTTAACCATAGCCGTCTCGGGGGGTTATCGAACGACCGGTTGCGCCACATGCGTCATCTGGGTTCTGCCAATTTTGCGTCGCGCGGCCTCACGACTCCATGGAGTACAGTCTGTAGACGGCATTGTTAGCTTTTCGGCCAACAACGAGTTCTTGGACCGGCCCTCATGAGGGGAGGAATATATGTCTGAGCCCAGTGTTTCGACTGTTCCCCCACTACACACTCCGTCATTCACAAACCGGAAAAGCATGGCCCTGATTGTAGGGGTGGACCAGTACCAAGCTGGGGTACCATCCCTGCAAAATGCCGTCCGCGATGCAGCGAAATTTGCGGAGGTACTTGAGAACATCTCTGCCAACACCGACCTAAGCTACGATAGTATTCGCCTGATTCCTAACTGCACCCGCGACGAGCTGCTCCAAGCGTTTAAGGAGATTCGGGATGCAGCACCCGAGCAGTTGCTCTTCTATTTTGCAGGACACGGCGTTGCCAGATTCCGCGAGAATAAAGGCGTTACAGGGTACCTGTTGCTGGCGGATGCGACTGCCACGAACAGTGCCTCCTGGCTGGCGATGCAGACCCTCTACGACCTGCTTGACAGCCTAACTTGTAGCCACGTTCTGACCATTCTGGACTGCTGTTTTGCAGGCACCTTTCGCTGGGCCAAACGTGACGCTGTGGTGATAGATGAGGGCGAGCCGCTCTACCAGGAGCGGTTCGAGCGTTACCTGCGAGACAATGCCTGGCAGGTCATCGCCTCGTCCGCCGCCGACGAATTGGCGCTCGATTCCAACAATTCCATGCTCGTCTTCAACCAGGCAACCCGCACGCAGATGACAGAGGATGAACACTCACCGTTCGCCCACGCGCTGTTTGCTGCGTTGGAAGGTGAGGCCGACCTTGTTCCAAGGGGCGGGGATGGAGTGATTACAGCCTCTGAACTGTACGTCTACCTGGAACATGCGGTGCGCGACTTGGCGGAGAATCAGGGCCACCGTCAGTCACCTCAGATG
>DASVVH010000050.1:0-5390 GCA_036386615.1 Ardenticatenaceae bacterium | reverse complement strand
AAGGAGATGGAGAAGAGAAGCGAGAGTTCATGAACGAGGTGCCCTTCGTACTCGAAGAAGTTCTCCACCACCCAAATCAGCCGCTCGACGTGAACTTCGATGCCAAGCTCCTCGCGCATCTCGCGCCGCAGCGCTTCCGGGGAAGGCTCCAGCCATTCGACGCGCCCGCCCGGCAGGGTCCAGAATGGCTCGTGGTCCGTGCCCTGTAGTAATACTCGCTCATCGTGCAGGGCAACGCCCGCTACCCGGAAATTGAACCGCCTTCCATCCCTCTCGAAATGAATCACCGTCTCAACTCGAAAACTCCGCCCCGCACAGGACGCAGCGATAGCGTCCCTCGCCAAGCTCCTCCGGCTCCCCGCGCACCCACAGGTTCTCGGCGGAGCACTTGTAGGCGAAGACGCGGTAGCGCCGCGCCTGCTCGCTTGGTGTGTCGGCGTCAATTGCATCTTTCAACTGGCGAAGCTCCGGCGCGGCGAGAACACGCGCCCTGGAGACCTTGCTGCCCTGCTCATCCGTTTCCAGGTCGAGGATGAAGCCATCCAGCACCTTGTAGCGGTCTTTCAGATTATCGAAGAGGTGCTGGTCGAGCGTGAAATCGCGCTCCTCACCCCCCGTGTATGGCACGAATATGGCGCTAATCGTGTCGCCACCGAAGAAGCCACCATAGTTCAACACCTCTTGTACCCGGTAAATCGCCATCTGTCTCCCCGCTTTCGCTCTGTTCAGGGCTTCCGTTGTGCGTTTCGCGCTCACCTGTCCCGATGGCTCAATAGTTCCACTAGCTGTCGCAGCCTGTTCAGGGCCTCCGGCGGCGTGGCGACCCGCCCCAGTAGGCTGATTGCGCGCTCCTCCTGCTCGCGGATGAGACCGCTCACATGCTCCCGCGCGCCTGTCTCCTCCACGAGCTGGTTCACCTCTGCCACCTCCGCGTCACTCTCGATTGGCCCAGCGTAGAGCGCCCGCAGCCGGGCAGCGCCGGGCTGGCTCAGGGCGTAGGCGATGGGCAGGCTCTTCTTCTTGGCGCGAATATCGGCCCCTACAGGTTTGCCCGTTCGCCCCGGTTCGCCCCAGAGACCCAACAGGTCATCCTGCATCTGAAAGGCCAGCCCCATCGCCTCGCCGACCTGCCGGAGGGCCGCCACGCTCTCCTCGTCCGCCCCGGCCATCATCGCGCCCGCCTCGCCCGCGAAGGCGAGCAGCGCCACCGTCTTGCCGCCAATCATCGTCAGGTACTCTTCCGGCGTGACGGCTTCGCGCTGCTGGAAGCTCATGTCGAGGTGCTGCCCGACGCAGAGGTGCAGCGCCACCTCGTTCAAGCGCCGCTGCGCGTGCAGCACCCTCTCTGCTGGAACACCGCGCTCCGTGCTCCGCAGCAGCGCTGTCTGCGTCAGGGCGAACAGCCCGTCGCCCGTGTTGATGGCCTGCGGCACCCCTTCGAGCACCCAGAGCGTGGCGCGGTGCCGCCTCTGGCGGTCCCCATCCTCGATGTCGTCGTGAACCAGCGAGAACTCGTGAAGTAGCTCGATAGCTGCCGCCGCCGGAAGCGCCCGCTCCAGGCTGCCCGCCAGCGCCTCGCACGTCATCAGGCAGAAGGCGGCGCGCACTCGCTTTCCACTCCGCCCTTCTTCCGGCTCGTACTGCTCGTTCGCCCAGCCCAGATGATAATGCATCTGCCCGAAGAACGAGGGCGCGGTATCCAGAGGCGGGACCATCGCCCGCATCTCCGCCTCGGCGCGGGCAGCGTAAGGAGCCAACAATTGAATCAGTGTCACCATAAAACCAACGTACCGCACTCCCCAGGTGGATTCGACCCGTCCGAGCGATGATACAGGCGGGGGTGGTGATAGGCAAGAAAAAGGGGTGCTGACGCAGGGCTGTGGCAAAGTCGGGTAGGAGGAGGGGGAAGCGGGGCGCGGAGCGGGCAAGACGGGACTGCGGCCAGTATAGGCCAGTAACGGCCAGTACTGGCGAGGGATAAGCGGCCAGTATAGTGCCAAGTAGCTATTACGTAGCTACACAGATACATAAAATTGACATACACATTGGCCCAAGCACGAAGGGAAGGCGAAACGTACTAACGCTCTACGACAGGCATGTTGCTGGGTGGATCCCTCACTTCGTTCAGGATGACATGGCTGTAGCTAGACCTTACTTGATGTACCAGTGTCTGTTAACCTCGTGAAACAGTACACTGTAGCAGTAGCTGTCGTGGGGCTGGCGTTCGGGTAGCGCTTACCACGCGCTGAAGAAGCGGCGGTTCAGGGCGTCCAGCGTCGCGCGGGCTGCCGCATCGAGCGCATCATCCCGCACGTAGGACGCGCCCAGCAACTCTTCTTCGCCCTCTCCATTTGTAGCGGTTATGCCGACCAGCGTCGCCGCGCGGCTCCCGAAAGGGATGGAGCCTACGGCGGATATTTCTAAACTGCCTCCTGTGATAATGGCCTGAACTGCCCTGAGCGTTGCCTGAGCGGCGAGGGTAGACAGGTCCGCGCCTGCGGAGTCGTCTGCGTCGCCCGCGTACTCCCGCTCCTCGCTGTGCAGGCAGACGCGCACGCGCTGGCCTTCAGGAGTGGGGTGTTGCTCCACTGAAACGAGCACCGGGCGCGGCTTCAGAACGGGCCGCATCGTCTCGGCGGAGCTTTGCACGAGGCTAATCTTGCGGTAGTCCAGGCGAATGTTGAAGCGGAGGAGCAGAAAGGATTCGATGTCACGGACGGCCTTCTTCGGGGCGCGGGCGGGGTCTATCAGGATGTGGACCTTCTCAATGGCACAGTCGCCCTCTTCGAGGCTGACTCGCGCGACTTGAATACCGGACAACTGCTGGAGGGCCTCTTCGAGCACGGGCGCGTGGATGGGGGGCATGGCAATATCCTCTGGTAGTGGTGCCCAGCATTCCAGGGGATGAGGTGGCAGGGTGGGCGCGGCGTCATTCGTGTAGCCGGGAGATGAGCCGCCGCTCACCTCCATAGGACTAGGATGCTCTACTTTCGGCCCGAAGGGAATCACCCTAAAGTACTACTCGCTACTCTACAGGTTGTGTCAGCCGGTAGAGGCTGACGCGGTACTCGTAGCTTTCCTGGGGCGAGAGCGCCGCTTTGACCCGCCGCACCGAGGCGTCGTGGGGCGCGTAGTTCGTCACTTCGGAGTTTTGATACTGCCCCCGTATCGTTTCGAGAATGTCCGACTCGCGCTCCATGTTTGGGGTCCGGCGACCCAGGTTCGACTGAATCCACCACACTTCCGACGGGTTCCGCTCTGCCAACTCCAGGGCCTCCAGTGAAGTGCGCGGCTCGAACCCGTACCGTTCGATGTAGTACATGCAGGTGTCATCCCCGATGCTGCATACCACTAGCGCGTCCGGTGCCGCTTCCGCCTGGATGGTGCTGAAGATGCGGTTCCAGGGCACTGCCAGGAATGGCCTCATAAACTCGCGGTTGGTGAAATAGTTGAATATCCCCGCCCCGTAGACGGCCAGCAGGAGACCCACCACAACCAGAGCCGTTCGCCCGCGCAGTTGAGAGACCCCGTAGGCCAGCAGCATCACGAAGAAGGGGAAGAGATAGAGGGTGCGGTAGGGCAGCGCCTGAAAGGCGTTTTGCGGGTAGAGCGTCACCATGTTGATGATGATGCTGGTGGCCCCGACAATGGCGATGAAGAGAATGGGCAGCCAGACAGTGAATCGCCTCCCGCCGCGAAGGAGGGCGATGGTGAGGAGAGCGATGGTGAGGAAGATGCCGAGCAGGGCGATGGGATTGATAGGCGAAAGTGTCTCCCCAACACTGTAGCCGTAGCCGAGGTAGCCTACACGCTTTGCTACCTCCATTAGGGAGAAGGCCGGGGCACTATCGGCATTGCGCGCGATGACCGATTGGAAGGTGACGAGCCAGGGTAGGAAGAGCAGGGGCGCGCCGAGTTGCGCTACGGTCCACAGGGCGAGTTGCCCGAAGGAATCGCGCTGGCTCCTCCACTGCGCGACGCCCCAGACGAAGCAGGCCAGCAGGATGGCTGCCGTCGTGTAGGCCGAGTAGAGGAGCGCCACCCCCGCAAGGATGTAGAGCGCCAGAAAGAGCAGGCGGCGCGTGCGGTGGTAGTGATAGGTTGCCAGCGCGGCCCCCAGCGAGAGGAAGGCGCTCAGGGAATAGTATCGCGCGTTGTGCGCGTAGGTGAGGAAGAGCGGCGAGAGCGCGAGAAGCGTAGCCGCCGTCAGGCCCGTGCGGGCGTCGAAAAGGTCCGCCGCCAGCCTGTAGACCAGCAGAACGGTAAGCACGGCGAAAAGAACCGAGAGGAGCCGCACGCCCGGCTCGCTGTCGCCGAAAAGTCGCGCCCCAAAGTGAGCGCCTAGAAAATAGAGCGGGGGATGGTTGTCCCGCGCCATGCGGCGGATGACCTCGCCGGGGCTGGACTGGATGACCATCGCCGTAAACGCTTCGTCCTCCCAGAAGCTCTTCTGCGTGGCGGCGGCACCTTGCAGAACCAGCGTCAGGAGGAGCAGCGCGGCCAACCAGAGATGCTTGCGACCTTCTAGCACTATCGAGACTCCTTCTATCAACACGCTCTCAGGTCGGGGCCGGAGCGCCACTGAGAGGGGCCAATCATGCCTTATCGTGGAATGCCGTCAAGGCGGCATTTCCTCGTCCCTGTCTCAGGGGTGTGGTACACTTACCCGAAACTTCAGGGGTGTAGACAAGGCGAGGTATCGGATGCCCATTCAGCGGTTGCCGGATGACGTGGCGAGCAAAATCGCGGCGGGCGAGGTCGTCGAGCGGCCCGCCAGCGTCGTCAAGGAGTTGGCCGAGAACGCCATAGACGCGGGCGCGACGGAGATTCGCGTGGAGATAAAGGGCGGCGGGCAGAAGCTGATTCGCATTAGCGACAACGGCTCCGGCATCCCCTCCGGCGAACTCGAACTCGCCTTCGAGCACCACGCCACCTCCAAGCTCCGCGCCGCCGAAGACCTCTACGCCCTCTACACCCTCGGCTTTCGCGGCGAGGCGCTGCCCTCCATCGCCGCCATCAGCCAGGTCACGGTCCTCTCCCGCACCCGCGAGGAGGAGGCGGGGACGCAGGTTCGCATCGAGGGCGGCAGGCGCATCGCGCGCGAGACCCGCGCCGCCCCCGCCGGAACCATCTTCAACGTCGAGGAATTATTCTTCAACGTTCCCGCGCGGCGCAAGTTCCTCCGCACCACTGCCACCGAAAACGGGGCCATCTCCGAGATTGTCTCGCTCTACGCCCTCGCCTACCCGGACCGCCGCTTCTCCCTCACCATTGACGGGCGGCAGACCTTCCACAGCCCCGGCACGGGCAATCTGGAGGATGCCGTCGTCGCCGTCTATGGTATCGAGATGGTCAAGAACATGATTCCCCTCCCCCTCGTCGAGGACGAG
>DASVVH010000049.1:0-4165 GCA_036386615.1 Ardenticatenaceae bacterium | reverse complement strand
ATATTTCCGATTGTCTGCCCCGTCGCGGACCAGAAGGCGACGAAGTAGGCTGCCGTAATGAGAAATCCCAGCCCCGCCGACAGGAGATTCAACGTAAGAGCCTCTTCCGGTCTGCCGCCGCTTGCAGTAAAGACCAGGCCCAGGAAAAAGCCAGCTATTGAACTGGCGATTGCAGTAATAATCGAGTCTATCAGGTATGCCACGAAGCGCCTGCCGATACCGATAACTTCTATAGTTTGTGTCGCGGGCGCGCCGACAGGCTGCTCAACGTAGTTCATAAGGTGTCGCTCCTTATCTAGGCAGAATCAACAGCAGATAGGAAGCATCTTATCAGATAGATAAGGTGGAGACAATAGGCGCACCTGCCTCTGTGAAGGGGCTGGGTATCATCCATTCGCAAACAATCCCCTACAGCCAGTAGGTAGGGCCATATCAAAGTCGCGCGACTTGTAATATATCTAATAGCTACATAGCAGCTAATTGTGACTATACTGGCTGCTTATCGCTCGCCAGTACTGGCCGTTACTGGCCGATACTGGCCTCTGCCCCGTGCGGCCCCTTCTCTCCTCCTTCGCCTACCCGACTTTGACACAGCCCTGAACTAGTAGGTTCTAGGCGTACTGTTTCACGAGGTTAACACACACTGGTACATCAAGTAAGGTCTAGCTACATGCATGTCATCCTGAACGAAGTGAAGGATCCACCCAGCAACTTGCCTGTCGTAGAGCGTTAGCACGTTTCCCCCTCCCTTCGTGACACGGGTGAACCTGTATGCCAACCTTGTCTATCCGTACATCTAGGCAGTATCTCTTCCGAACGACTGTGATATAATTGCCACACTTATGAGTATTGTTTCCGACCTATGGCCTTGTCGCCGGACGCACCGGAACGGTTGAGAGCGTGGTGGGTTGGAGTCCGCGCCAGCATCCATTGAGGAGCAGCCTCAAGGTGGGGCGGGTGAGAGCAGTGTGATACTCTCGGAGGGGCGCTTTGTTCCCTCCGAAAGGGTGCTCGTCGAGCCAGATATAGCAGGGCGTGGCGATTCGTTGCACTCATACGATGCAGGATAGGAGGTAGATTATGGCGGACCCGGTAGACATCTGGGAGCGCCCGGAAGCGGACGAAATTTACATGATTGCCGGATGGCGTCAGTGGGCGGACGGAGGCTCCATCTCGTCAGGGTTGCCGCAGTATCTCATTCAGCAGATGGAGGCGCGGCAGATTGGGGCCATTCACGCCGACGACTGCTACCTCTTTCAGATTCCCGGTACCCACGACCTCGTGCGCCCGGTCGTGCGGTTCAACGAGGGTTATCCCGCGTCCCTGGAACGGCGGCGCAACGAGTTGTTCTACGCGGGCGACGCGCGGCGCGGCGTCGTGATATTCCTGGGCGACGAACCGCACCTCGGCATGGAGCGTTACACGGAAGCCTTTCTCGATGCGGCGCGGACGCTGAAGGTTAAACGAATCGTGGGCTTAGGTGGCGTCTATGGTGAGGTGCCTTACGACCGGGAGCGCACCGTGTCGAGCAACTACAGCCTGCCGGAGTTGAAAGAGGAGATGCAGGGATTCGCCGTCAACCTCTCCGACTACCGGGGGGGTGCCAGCATCGGCTCGTATCTCTGCCGCCGCGCGGGCGACGAGGGGGTCGAGTACGTCTCGTTCTACGGCTTCGTGCCGATGTTCGACTTCTCGAACACGGCGCAGCTTGGCAATTCGATTCGCATCGAGAACGACTACACGGCTTGGCTCGGCGTCATGCGGCGCGTCAACCACATGCTGAAACTCGGCTTCGACCTGTCGGACCTGGAGCAGAAGAGCAGGCACCTCATCGAGGTGGTGGGTCAACGGGTGGAGGAACTGGACCGTACCGCCCCTGAGTTGGGCGTGCGCGAGTACATCGAGCGGCTTGGCGAGGAGTTCACCGAGGTCGTCTTCGACCCGCTGGAGTCGGAGTGGGAAGAAGAGGTGCGCCGCCTCCTTGATGATGTAGACATGGACGACCTCTAGGCTTGTTTCGGGGAGCTACGAGCGAAGGTGTCATGGCGGGGAGTGCATCATTCTTGCTTGACCCCTTCTCTGCTCTTACCCGCCCGCTTGTGTGTCGTTGACGACGGGCGGTTTTCCATGCTTCTCTTTTTCGTGCTGGCTGATTGCGAGGAGATAAAAGATGAATGTCGAACGGTGTGCTCGCTGTGGCCGTGAACTCGGCGCAGACCGGGCGGGAACCCACTACTGCGATGCCTGCCTGCGGACGGTTGCCCGCGCGGGCAGCGGTGGACTCTGGCGGGCGACGGCGGCGCTGCTGGTGCTTCTCGTCGCGGGTGGTGCGGCGTTGGCCTTTCTCGCGCCGACGCTCACGAACGCGGTGGATGGCACGGTGCGGCTCCTGTTGGGGCTAGTACTGACCATCGTGCCCGCCCTACTCTGGCTGTCGCTCTTCTACGCGCAGGACCGGCTGGAGCCGGAGCCGCACAACTACGTCATCAGCGTTTTCGTTCTGGGGGCGCTGCTCGGCGGCGCGGTGGCCCAGCCGCTTCTGCGGGAGGTCTTCGCGATACAGAACTGGGCGCAATCGGGCACGCTGACGCATCTGCTTGCCGCCATTCTGCTCCCCGGCGTCATCACGGCGACGCTGGCCTACTTCGCCGTTCGGTTCACCGTCATGCCCACCAGCGAGTTCGACGAGCGCGTGGATGGAATCATCTACGGCACGGCGGCAGCGCTTGGCCTGGGCGTCGCGGCCAACCTGACCTACCTGATGGAAAACGGCACCATTAGCCTGGGCGTCGGCGCGCTGCACATCATCATCACCAGCCTCGCCTACGCCACCTTCGGGGCGGTGCTGGGCTACTTCCTCGGCCTCATCCATCCGGGCGGCGGCCCTGGCTGGCTCGCTCCGGCGGGGGTGCTGATGGCGGCAGTGCTGCACGGCCTCTACGAGTGGATAGAGGGGCAGCTTGGCACGGGTGGCCTGGGCTACAATCCCTGGCCCTCGCTCCTGGCGACGGCGCTCTTCGCCGCGCTCACCTTCGCCCTGACCTTCTACCTGTTGCGCCGCGCCTACCAGAGCATGGCCCTAGCGCCCGTCGAAAGGGGGGCCTGATATGGCTGCCTCGTCGCCTGCCCTGACCAGCCGCCCCGCCCCGGTCTCGCGCTCTGCGGACTGGATGGTGCTGGGCGTTGCCCTCGTCGCCCTGCTGCTGGCGTGGCTCCTGCGGCAGCAGGCGCTCTCCGCCAGCGAACCCGTCACCGTCGGTGGGCTTCAGATGGCGCTCCCGGCCCACTCGTTCCCTTCCGGCACGGACGGCCAGTTCGCCGCCACCACCCCCGACGGGCTAATCGTGCGCGTCACGCCCCTTCCGGCCCCCACAACCGGAGGAGACGACCCCCTGACGCTGGCAACCGCCCGCGCCATCACGCAGGGTCAGGCGCTGACCCTCTACCGCACCGTCACGACAGACGTGGCGGCGGTGGGGGACCGCCCGGCGGGCGTCCTTGAATACATGTACGTCAATGCCGATAGCGGCAACTTCTTCTCCTCCGTGCTGGAGGTGGTTCACGGCTACGAACTGCTCGTCACGAGCGGGGACCAACTCTACGTCCTTACCCTGGAAGCGCCGGAGGCACAGTGGGACGAAGTTCAGGCGCTCTGGCCGCGTCTGGTCAATTCGCTGCGGTTCGAGGAGGTCTCTCAATGAAGCACTTTCGCCACGCAGTTCTATGGCTCATCGTTGTGCTGCTGCCCGTCGTCGCGCTGGCTCCGGCTGCCCACGCGCAGCTCAACCCGGAAGAGCTGAACAACGCGATTCTCTCCACCGTGCTCGTCTACACGCCGATGGGACAACAGGGCGGCAGCACCGGCTCCGGCTCCATCGTGGACGCGCGGGGCCTCATTCTGACCAACTTCCACGTCGTTGGCGACGTGCAGAGCGGGGAACTCTACAACGAGGGTGGCTGGGCCGCCATCGCCGTGACGCGCAACCCCCGCCAGCCCGCCGTGCCGCTCTTCTGGGCGCAGGTGGTCCGGGGCGACCCGAACCTCGACCTCGCCCTGTTGCGCGTCGCGGAGGACATTGACGAGAACCCGCTTCGGGGCTGCCTCACTCTGCCCACCTACGAGGTCGGTGACTCCGATCAGGTGGACATTGGCGAGGAGCTGGCA
>DASVVH010000048.1:0-2931 GCA_036386615.1 Ardenticatenaceae bacterium | reverse complement strand
GTGCAGGTCCAGGGGTTGGGTCTGGTTGGGCGGGGTGAGGACGCCGATGTAGGGTAGGGTGCGGTACTGTTCGGCGTAGTCGAGGCCATAGCCGACGACCCAGACATCGGGAATCTCGAAGCCGAGGTGGTCCACCTGCACTTCGACCTCGCGGCGCTCCGGCTTGCTGAGGAGGACGCAGGTGGCGATGGAGGCGGGCCGCCGCGAGCGGAAGTTGTCAGCGAGGTAGTGCAGGGTGAGGCCGGTGTCTACGATGTCTTCGACAATGAGGACGTGCTCGCCGACGATGGGGCGGCGCAGGTCGAGCAAGGTGCGGACGATGCCGGAGGTGGTGGCGGCAGTGCCGTAGCTGCTGAGGGCCATGAAGTCCACGCGGTGCGGGATGGTGAGGCGGCGGGCGAGGTCGGCCAGGAAGATGAAGGAGCCTTTGAGAATGCCGACGAGCACGAGGGAGCCTTTGTCGCGGTAGAGGTCCGAGATGTGAGCGGCCATCTCGGAGACACGGACCTCAATGGTGGCCTCGTCAATCAGCACGCGCTCGATTCTTACTTTTTTCTCGTTCATGCACCCGCTCCCTTAGAATATCCATAGCCAGTTTCCCACCAGCAATAGGTGTACCCAAGAGGAGAAACGATGAAGACAGTGCTCATCCTGCGCCACGCGAAGGCGACCCTGCCAACCGGAAGGCTAGGCCCTCCGGACTTTAACCAGCCTTTGAGTGAGCAGGGGCGGGAGGACGCGACGCGCATCGGCAAGCTATTGCGGCAGGGGGGGCTGGTGCCCGATCTGGTGGTGGGGTCGGCGGCGCTACGGGCGAGGGAGACGGCGGAGTTGGTCATCGCGGAGAGCGGCTACGAGGGCGAGGTGCAGGTGACTGAGGAGTTGTATCTCGCGCCGCTGAACAAGTACGTGGCCTATCTAAGCGAGTTGCCAAACGAGGTGGAGCGGGTGCTGGTAGTGGGACACAATCCGGGGCTGGAGGAGTTAATCTACCAGCTAACAGGCAGTGACAAGACGCTGCCGACAGCGGCACTGGCGGAGCTTGCGCTGCCGATTGAGAGTTGGGCGGAACTGAGCGCGGATGGGCGGGGCAGGCTGGAGAATTTTTGCCTGCCGCAGGATGTGGAAGATTAGGAAGTAGGGACGAAGCAAAGAGTGATTAGTGGGTCGAGTTCTATGTTATTTGAAGCATTTTCAGTTTCAACAATCAGGCTGCTCATGAGGGTGTGGCCCTCACCCCCTCCGCTTCGCGACGACCCCTCTCCTAATTCCAGGAGAGGGGTTTTAGTTTCGCGATGCAGTGAGGATTAGCGGCGGCCACCCATCATACGGCGGAAGCGGTCGGCGATGCCGGTGGGTTTGTTGAGGGAGTCAATGAGTTCGTCGGCGGAGGGTTTGGCCCAGGAGGGCGTGGGCACGTCGTAGTCGAAGCCCTCGGCCTGCTCGCGTGGGAAGGTGCGGCCCAACGCGGATTCGATTCGCATGACCATTCCCTGATCGCCCGACGAGACGAGGCTGTAGGCCGCGCCGCCCGCATCGCCGCGCCCGGTGCGGCCGACGCGGTGAACGTAGTCGTCCACCGTCTGCGGCATGTCGTAGTTGATGACGTGCGAGACGCCGGTGATATCGAGGCCGCGCGCCGCCACGTCGGTGGCGACGAGGACGCGCACGCTGCCATCGCGGAGGCTCTGTAGCGCCTGCTCGCGCTCGCGCTGGCTGCGGTCGCCGTGCATGTGCGCGACGCTGACGCCCGCCTCGAAGAGCTTGCGCCGGACAATCTCCGCATCGCTCTTGGTCTCGGTGAAGACGAGGACGCTCGTCATGGCCGGGTCGGTCTCAAAGAGGTGGACGAGGAGCGGCGTCTTCAGGTGCTTCTCGATGGGAAAGAAGACCTGACGGATGGCGGCAGGCGGTAGCTGGCGCGCAATCTCGATGACGGTCGGCTCCTGCTGGAAGTCGAGCGAGAGGGACTGGATAGCGGGCGGCATGGTGGCCGAGTAGAGCATCGTCTGCCGCTCTTTGGAGACGCGGGAGAGGATGGCGCGAATCTCCGGCAGGAAGCCCATGTCGAGCATCCGGTCAGCCTCGTCCAAGACGAGCACCTGGATTTTGTCCAGCCTCACGTTGCCGCGATTGAGGTGGTCGAGGAGGCGGCCCGGCGTGGCGACAATCACGTCGGGGTTGAGCTTCAAGTCCCTGATTTGCCGCCCGATGTCCACGCCGCCGTAGATGGTGGTAATCCGCAGGTCGGTGTGAGTGGCGAGGTATTCGGCCTCCTCGGCGACCTGGGTTGCTAACTCGCGGGTGGGCACGAGGACGAGCACGCGCGGGCGGTGCTGCTGATTAGGGTCGTGGAGGAGACGATGCAGGGCCGGGATGAAGAAGGCGAGGGTCTTGCCCGTGCCTGTCTGCGCGAGGCCGATGATGTCTTTTCCGGCCAGCGCTTCCGGCACGGCACGGCGCTGGATGGGCGTCGGCTCCTCAAAGCCGAGCGCGGCAATGGCCTGGCCCAGCAGGGGGTCCATCTTCAGGTCGGCGAACCCTTCCGGCGCATCGAGGCCGGGGATGGGCGCGGTCTTGTAGGAGCGGTGGGGCCAATCGTCGTCCTGGGCGGGCGCGCGGGGCGGCTGCTGTTGGGCAGCCTGCGCGACAGGCGCGGGGGCCTCAGCCGCCTGCTCCTCTTTGTCCCCGCCGCGCCTGCGCTTGTTTCGGCGGCGCTTGCGGCGGGCGGGCTTCTCCTCGTCAGTCTGTGCAGCTTCGGGTTCAGGAGTCTCTTCGGTAGCGTCGTCGGTGGCCTCGTCGGCAGCTTCTGCCTCGTTGGAGAGCACCGCTTCCGTTTCAGAGGTGGCAACACTCTTGCCGCGCCTGCGGTTGCGGCGGCGGCGCGAGGAACGGCCCGGCTCGGCTTCGGGTTCCGGCGCTAATTCAGGC
>DASVVH010000047.1:0-10053 GCA_036386615.1 Ardenticatenaceae bacterium | reverse complement strand
GTATAGCACGCTATCAGGCCAAAATCCACTGCTACTAAATCTGACTATTCTGGTCCGCCGGGAGAGAGTCATTGGTCTCCTCGCTCGCCTCTTCATTAGCAGGTTCGACCTTGAAGAGTTTGTCATCCCCCGTGAGGCGGTCCAGGAAGAGAATGCCATCGAGATGGTCAATCTCGTGCTGCATCACGCGGGCGACGAAGCCCTCCACCTCGTACCGTTTGGGCTTGCCCCACTCGTTGCGGGCCTGAACGACGATGCGCGTGCGGCGGGGCACCAAACCGACGTAACCGGGAATAGAGAGGCACCCTTCCATCCCCTCTTCCCACTCGTCGTTCCTCTCGATTATCTCCGGGTTGACCAGCACCAACCCCTTGCCCGTGAGCGGGTGCCCCTCCGGCACGCGCTTGTCATCCTCGCGCAGGCGCATCACGAAGAGGCGCTGTAAGAGGCCAACCTGTGGCCCCGCAATCCCCACACCCTCGGCGACTGCCATCGTCTCCAGCATGTCGCTGGCAAGCTGGCGCAATTCGGGGTCGAACTTCTCGATGGGCTCCGCCTTTTCGCGGAGCAGAGGGTCGGGGACGGTGACAACGTCAAGTATCGCCATAGCGCTATAGACTCACAGGATGGGAGTAGGGCGAGCGCACGGTGCGCTCGCCCCCGTGTAGCTACTGATAACTTTGGAGGAAGTTGACCACATCCGACATGAAGGCGTCGGCAGCCGCGCCGTCGAGAACACGGTGGTCGAAGGTCAGCGAAAGATAGACCATCGGGCGGATAGCTATGGCGTCGTCCTTGGTAACGACGACCCGCTTCTGAATCTTGCCAATGCCCATGATGGCGGTCTGCGGCTGGTTAATGATGGGCGTGCCCCACAACGAGCCGGAGGCCCCATGATTGGTGATGGTGAAGGTGCCACCGCTCACGTCGTCGGGGGTCAGTTGGCTGCCGCGCGTTCGCTGCGTCAGGTCGTCCACGTCACGGGCAAGGCCCCCCAGGTTCTTCTCGTCGGCGCGGCGGACAACGGGCACGAGCAGCCCGGCCCCGCCCTGCGTGGCGACGGCCATTCCGACGTTCACATCCTGAAGGAGTTGGATGCCGTCCTCCGTGAAGGTGGAGTTGACCATCGGGTGCTTGCGGAGCGCCTGGGCCACCGCCTCGACGAAGTAGGGCATGTAGGTCAGGCGCACACCCCGCCCCTCCAGGGCGGCGCGGTTCGCGTCACGGTGGGCCGCTACGGCGCTCAGGTCCGCCTCGAAGACGGTGGTGACGTGCGGGGCCGTGCGCTTCGACTCGACCATGTGCTCGGCGATACGGCGGCGCATGTTGGAGAGCGGCACGAGTTCGCCGGGCTGAACAGCCCGCGCCGCCGAAGGCTGCGGCGCGGCGGGTCTAGGCGCAGCCTGCGGTGTCGGCGCAGGCGTCGGTGTGGGAGCAACGGTTGGGACAGGCGCGGAAACGGGTTCAGGCACGGAAACAGGAGCAGGCGCGGAAACGGGTGCCACCTCGCGCTGTTCCAGATAGCTCTCTATATCCCGCTTGGTCACACGACCATCGCGGCCCGTGCCCTGCACCTGCGAGACATCTATGTTGTGCTCGCCAATCATCCGCGCGACGACGGGCGTAATCATCGGTGCCCCGGCGGTGCCTGTCCCAGTAGTATCCGCCTCGGCCTCGTCCTCGGCTGCGCCTTCAAGGGCTGTCTCGCCCTCCTGCGCGGCTGGCGACGGAGCGGGTTCGGGAGCAGACGCAGGTTCGGGTTCAGGCTCCGGCTCGGCCTGGGGCGCTTGCGCCTCGGCAGGCGCGGCAGCCGCGACGGCACCCGCGCCGTTCCCACCTGCCGCCTCTCCCGCCTCGCCGATGTAGGCTAGAATGGTGCCGACAGGCACGGTCTCGCCCTCCCGAACCTCAATGGAGACGAGCGTGCCCGCGTCGGTGGCCGTAATCTCGGTGTCCACCTTATCGGAGATTACTTCCAGAAGTGGCTCGTATTTTTCGACGGTGTCGCCCACCTGCTTCAGCCAGCGGCCAACGGTGCCTTCAGTCACGGATTCGCCCAGTTGCGGCATGCTAACGGCGATAGCCATATTGACTCCTTAGATATGAGGTGCGGGATGCGGGATACGAGATGCGGGATTCAGGTTGTAGGATGTGGGTTGTAGGATGACAATGTGCTTTGCAGAGAAGCTCGCGCTGTCTATCTTACGTCCTACATCTTACCTCTGGTCGTTATCCCGCATCCTGCATCTCGCATCTCGTATCAGAACTCTGCCAGATCGCGGATAGCCGCTTCTATCTTCTCGACGCTCGGCATGAACCACTCCTGCTGCGGCCCATTGTAGGGCATGGCGGGAACGTTCGGCCCGCAGAGGCGCTTGATGGGCGCGTCGAGCCACATGAACGCCTCGTCGGCGACAATAGCGGCTATCTCCGCGCCGATGCCCATAAACTCGTTGTCCTCGTGGACGACGAGCAGTTTGGAGGTCTTCTTCACGCTCTCCAGAATCATCTCTTTATCGAGCGGGACGAGCGAGCGCGGGTCAATCACCTCTACCGAGATGCCGTCGCGGGCGACGCGCTCGGCGGCTTCGAGCGTGTAGTGGAGCATCAGGCCATAGCTGAATACTGTCAGGTCACGCCCCTCGCGCTTGCGGTCAGCCTTGCCGATGGGCACCTTGAACAGTTCGTCCGGCACCTCGCCCTTGATGAGGCGGTAGGTGCGCTTGTGCTCGAAGAAGAGCACCGGGTCCGGGTCGTAGATGGCGCTGTAGAGCAGCCCGGCAGTGTCGCGCGGCGTGCTTGGAATCACCACCTTCAGGCCGGGAATGTGCGCGAAGAGCGCCTCGACGGACTGCGAGTGGTAGAGCGCGCCATGAATGCCGCCGCCGTAGGGCGCGCGGATGACCATCGGGCAGCCCCAGGCGTTGTTAGAGCGGTAGCGGATGCGCGCCGCTTCCGAGACAATCTGGTCGAAGGCCGGGTGAATGAAATCGGCGAACTGAATCTCACAGACGGGTAGAAGGCCGTTCGCCGCCATGCCGATGCCGACGCCGACGATGGCGAGTTCTGCCAGGGGGGTGTCAATGACGCGGTTCTCGCCGAAGCGGTCCAGGAACCCGGCGGTGACGCGGAAGACGCCGCCCTTCGCGCCTACGTCCTCCCCCAGGACGACGACGCTCTCGTCGGCCTCCATTGCCTTCCACAGCGTATCGTGGACGGCCTCAAGTATCGTTTTCGTTGCCATTTACTTCTCTTTCTTGCTCCGTTGCAAGGAGTAACAGCTTACGGCGCAACCACTGACCAGCAAGTGTTCAACTGCTTGAAAGTTCAGCAACTTCGAGAACTCTTTGAAGTCTAAGGGTAGCCGGATCATAGCCGTACATGAGTTGACGCATGAATTCCAACGCCGCGAGCCGTTCCTCTGGCGTTTTGGCCGCCCAGTAGTCCCTCTCGTCTGATTCGTATGTGAGAGCGGCCACCGTGAAGGCGGATTTATCCATCTGGTAATCTGATAGAGTGTTGCTCATCTTGAAAGGCTCACGGCTTCCCTATTCGCTCTCCGGGGCAAAGACGTAGAGCGCGCCTTCTTCCGCAATGGGATCGGGCTGCTGCTCGGCCCACTTGGTCGCGTCGTTGATTTCGGCCCGCACGCTACGCTCTATCTCGTCGAGCATTTCCTGAGAGGCGAGGCTGTGTTCCAGAATGTAGGTCTTGATACGGTTGATGGGGTCTTGCAGGGTGCGGAAGGGTTCGACCTCCTCGCGGGTGCGGTAGAGACGGTCGTCGTCGTCAGACGAATGGGGCACGATGCGGTAGGTCTTGGCCTCGATGAGCGTCGGCCCCTCGCCGCGACGGGCACGCTCCACCGCCTCCTTCATCACCTTGTAGACCGCCAGTACGTCCTGTCCGTCTACGACAACGCCCGGCATGCCGTAGCCGACGGCACGGGTCGCCACGTCCTCAATCGCCATCTGCTTCTCCTGGCTGACAGAGATGGCGTAGCGGTTGTTCTCGCAGACGAAGATGACGGGGCAGTGCCAGATAGCAGCGAAGTTCAGCCCCTCGTGGAAGTCACCCTTGGAGGAGCCGCCCTCGCCGAAGGAGACAAAGGTGACGGCATCCTCGCCGCGCAGCCTGCTGGCGTAGGCGACGCCCGCCGCTTGCGGAATCTGCGTCGAGACGGGGCTGGAGCCGGTGAAGACGTTAAGCTTGCGGTGGCCGAAGTGCGCGGGCATCTGCCGCGCCCCGGAGGCGGGGTCGTCGCGCTTGGCGAAGAGGGCCAGCATCAACTCGCGGGCCGTGACACCAACAGTGAGCAGCACACCGAAGTCGCGGTAGTAGGGAAGAAACCAATCCTTGCCGGGCGACATGGCGTAGGCGCAGCCAACCTGCGTCGCCTCCTGCCCCCGACAGCTAATGTAGAAGTGCGCCTTGCCCTGCCTTTGAATCTGCTCGCTGCGCTCGTCCAGCCGCCGTGACAGCAGGATGAGACGGTACATTTCGAGTACATCTTCGTCGGTCAGGCCAAGCTCGCGGTGGTCCAGTGTAGAGCCAGCGACAACAGTGTCGGCAGCAACGCGCTCTACTACAGTCATGCAAACCTCCCATTCAGACCCTCCAGCGCCGTTGCCGAGGGCAAATCATCGAAGCATCCCTATGATACCGAAAGCGGGACAAGGGACAAACGAGGGAGGACGATGAGAATGTTCGCGCGGCCAAATAGGTGCGGCCTTTGTAGCCCATGCCGCCGTAGGTTGCGCTCCGCTTCACCTACGGCTATAAGTTTCGCCGTCCTGCGGACTCTACGACCCGTCTGTTTGCTTGGAGACCGCCAGAGCAGGTAGCGGGGCGGCTTTTCAGAGACCCAACTTCTCAAAAGCAGACTATCTTCTGCGCCTGTTTTCCTGTATCTTATCCACACGCTCATTCATCCTGAATTAGAAGCTAAAATGTCATGTCCGCCATCTGTACCGACTCGGCCATCCTCCGCACGGCTACCTACGATACCGACGACCTGCGGGCGCGGAGGGAGACCCACGAACGCTACAGCGAGCGGCGGGCTGCGCGTGCCCAAGCGGAGCGGGCTGGTGCTGGCCGAAGGGAAGCTATAGCGTCGAAAAAGAGGAAGGGGGTTGCACCACATTGTGCTATCATCGCCGCCTGCTCAAATCCTAACCATTTATCCGTAGCAAAGGCACGCCATGTCCAAACAGGCCAAATATCTGCATGATCCCATGTTCCACATCGTCACGGGCGTCTGCCCGCACGACTGCCCGGACACCTGTAGTTGGCAGGTCGCCGTTGACCAGAGCACCGGGCGCGCCGTTGACCTGTGGGGCCATCCCGCTCACCCTGTCACACAGGGACGGCTCTGCGGCAAGGTAGACCCCTATCTGGAGCGCACCTATCACGCTGGGCGGCTCACCACCCCCCTGAAGCGCGTCGGCGCGAAGGGAAGCGGCCAGTTTGCGCCCGTCTCCTGGGACGAGGCTCTGGCCGACATCGCCGCCCGCCTGCAAGGCGTAATCGCCACACACGGCGCGGAGGCTGTGCTGCAATACTCCTACGCGGGAACGATGGGCCTGCTTCAGGGCGAGGGCATGGCGCAGCGCCTCTTCAACCGCATGGGTGCCAGCCAGCTTGCCCGCACCATCTGCTCCGAGGCGGGCTTTGAGGGCTACCAGTACACCATCGGCAAAGCTATAGGCATGGAGACGCAGGACTACGCCCGCGCCCGCCTCATCCTCATCTGGGGCAGCAACACCCTCACCAGCAACCTCCACCTCTGGCCCTTCATTCAGGAGGCGCGAGAGCGAGGCGGGCGCGTCGTCGTGATAGACCCCGCCCGCACCCGCACCGCCCGCGCGGCGGACGAGTGGATTGCCATTCGCCCCGGCACCGACGGTGCGCTGGCCCTGGCGATGATGCAGTCCATCGTAGAGGAGGGGCTGCATGACCGCGAGTACGTCGAGCGGTACGCCGAAGGCTTCGAGCAGTTGGCCGAGGGCGTGCGCGAGTACACGCCTGAATGGGCCGCGCCCATCACGGGCATTCCTGCCGCGCGCATCCGCTTCCTCGCCCGCGAGTACGCCACCACGCGCCCGGCGGCGATTCGCGTCAACTACGGCATGCAGCGCCACTACGGCGGCGGCATGGCGATGCGAAACATCACCTGCCTGCCCGCCCTCGTCGGCGCGTGGCGGGAGCAGGGCGGCGGCATCCAACTCAGCAGTAGCGGCTCCTTCCCCCTCGACCGCTCCATGCTCTACCGCCCCGACCTGCTACCAGAGCCGCAGCCCCGCACCTTCAACATGAACCGCCTCGGCGACATCCTCAGCCTCGACCCGCAGCGCATCGCGCAGGCGCACTACCACCCGCGCCCCATAGACACCATCCCCACGCCGGAGGAGGCCGGGCCACCCGTCCACGCGCTGGTCATCTACAACTGCAACCCCGCCGCCGTCGCGCCCGACCAGAGCGCCGTCATGCAGGGGTTAGAGCGCGATGACCTCTTCACAGTCGTCCTGGAACAGTTCCAGACCGACACGGCGGATTACGCCGACTACGTTCTCCCCGCGACGACGCAGATGGAGCACTGGGACATTCTCAAGCCTTACGGCCACCTCTTCCTCGCGCTCAACCGTCCCGCCATCGCGCCGCTCGGCCAGAGCCTGCCCAACAGTGAGATTTTCCGGCGGCTGGCGGCGGCGATGGGCTACGACGACCCCTGCTTCCAGCAGAGCGACGAGAGCATTCTGGAAGAGTTCATCTCCGCGCAGACGCACCCCGCCTTGCAGGGCATCACCTGGCAGCGCCTGCTCGACGAGGGCTTCGTGAGGCTCAACGTGCCTACGCCTTTCCTGCCCTTCGCGGAGGGCAACTTTCCCACGCCGACAGGCAAATGCGAGTTCTACAGCGAGCAGATGGCGCGGGACGGCTACGACCCGCTTCCCGCCTGGGTGCCGCCCCTCTCCGCCGACGAGGAGACACGCGAGGAATACACCCCCGCCCCCCGCAACGGCTCCGCGCTTCCGGCGCTACAATGCATCTCGCCGCCCGCGCACTCCTTCCTGAACAGTACCTTCGTCAACGTCGAGCGCCTTCAGGCCCGCGAGAAAGAGCCGCTCCTCTGGATTCACCCACTGGACGCCGGGCCGCGCGGCCTCGTCACGGGCGAGCCGGTGCGCGTCTGGAACGAACTCGGCGGCCTCACCCTCACCTGCCGCGTCACCGAGGACATCATTCCCGGCACCGTCCTCGCGCCGGGCATCTGGTGGGCCAGATTCAGCCCCGACGGGCGCAACATCAACCAGATTACCCCGCAGGACGAGGCCGACATGGGCGCGGGTGCCCTCTTCTACGATGTGCGCGTTTGGGTCGAGCGCGTCCGAGTGGAGGAGCCGGAGCCTATGTTAGTTGCAACGGCTTTGTAGGGCAGGTCTGAGACCAACCCATCGTGAAAGTGACGCAAGATGGATGGGAAGCAGCCGAGGGTTGCGCTTCGCTCCACCCTCGGCTACGAATTTCGCCACTCCCCTCCAGGGAGTTCATGTCCGCGTTCGGACACCCCTCCTTATGCCATCTTTAACTTCAAGTGGTATAAGACCTGCCCGCAGAGAGCCTTATAATCTATGAGGGAACAGGAACGCTAAAAGGCAGGAGATGACCTTTATCGTTCCCTGTTACTACTCTCTGAACTGTGTCTCCTCGTACTCCGCGAAGAGGGGGGCTAGCTTCAGCCGTTGATACTTGCCCGTGCTCGTCACGGGCACCACGTCCCCGAAGACCACCACCTTCGGACTCTTCGAGAAGGGCAGCTTCTGCCGCGCCGCGCGAATCACCTCCTCCGCCGTCAGTGTCGCGCCCTCCTCCGGCACAACGTAGGCCCCGACTTCCTCCCCGTAAAACTTGTTAGGGAAGCCCACCGCCAGCCCCACCTTCACGCCGGGCAGCGCCGTCAGCACCTCGTCAATCTCGAAAGTCGAGTAGTTCACGCCGCCGCGAATAATCAACTCCTTGATGCGCCCCGTGATGAAGAAGTAGGGTCGGCCCTGCTCGTCCTCCACCATGAACCCCTCGTCGCCGGAGCGGAACCAGCCATGCGCGAAGGTGCCCGTGTTGGCGTCGGGGCGGCGGTAATAGCACTGCATGACGTTGTGCCCGCGAATCACAATCTCGCCCTTGTGCTCCGCGCCGGGCGGGAGCGGCTGGCCGTTGGGGTCGTGAATCGCCATCTCGTTAGGCACGATGGGCACGCCGATAGAGGGGTAGCCGTAGTCGCGCATCCAGCGGCGGTGCTCCGCCTCCCCCAAATCTACAGGGAGGAAGCACGAGTAGCAGGTCGTCTCCGAGAGGCCGTAGCCGTGAACGATGGTCTTCCCGAACCGCTCCTCGAAGTCGCGGGCAAGGTTCACCGTCAGCGGCCCCGCCCCGCAGATGAAGTGCCGGAACCCCGACAGGTCGTACTGCGACAACTCTTCGCCCGCTTCCAGCAGGTAGGCGAGCAGCGTCGGCACCACGCTCACGATTTGCACCCGCTCTTCCGCCAGCCGCTGCCAGAACCAGCGCGGGCTGAACGCCCGGTTGAGCACCGTCGAGGCTCCCGCCAGCAGTGGGGTCACCAGCGTCACCTCGGTCCCGTTGACGTGGTGGATGGGCAGAACGCACATCATGCGCTGCTCCGCCGTGATGCCGTGCCAGTTCATAATGCCGTGCGCGTCCACGAGGAGATTGTACTGATTCAGGAGCACGCCCTTTGGAGCACCCGTCGTGCCCGACGTGTAGACGATGAGCGCGGCCTGCCTGTTGTCGAAGGCGACGGGCGGCGCGAATTCCGCCGGGTACTCCTCGACCTCGCTCCAGAAATGGCGGTCGGATACCTGCGCGTCAGGCTCGCCGCCCACCTTGACCACCGCTTCCACGCCGGGCACAAGCGCCCGCAACCCCGCCATGCGCGGCAGATAATCAGGACGGACGAAGGCCACGCGCACCCCCGCGTTGTTCAGGATGAACGCCACGCGCTCATCGTCCTCGCCCACGTTGATGGGCACCACCGTCAGCCCAAGGGACCACGCCGCGAAGTAGAGAATCACCGTGTCGGCGTGGTTGTGGGCCACCGTCGCCACCGCCTCGCCGGGCCGCAAGCCCAGCCCACGCGCCATGTAGTTCGCCGCCCGGTGGACAACCTCGCGGAACTGGCGGTAGGTATACTCCGCGCGCTGGTGCGCCTGGTCGTAGTGAATCAAGAAGGGTTTGTCGGGCGTCGCGTCGGCACGCTCGTTGAGCAGGTCGCCCAGCGTGCCCCGGTAGCCAATCTGCTCGTCGGGGGGCCGCCCCTGGTAGGTGCGGGCGGCGTGGATTTTCTGGACAGTATCGGCGTCCATGTGCTCGTTCATCGTTCACTCCTCGTCGAGTGCGGAAGGGGACTGTTTTGGTTAGCCTACCGAGGAGCGCGGCAATTGGCAAGCCACAGGCCCAAAAGCCAGGGCTGTGTCAAAGTGGGAGAGGGGAAGGAGGAGCGGGAGCGAGAAAGGGGCCGGAGGGCACAGAGGCCAGTATAGGCCAGTAACGGCCAGTACTGGCGAGCGACAAGAGGCCAGTATAGCGATAAGTAGTTGAAAAGTTGCTGGGAGTTACATCACATGACACGCGACTTTGACACAGCCCTTCCAAAAGCTTGTAATGCACCACCGTTCCATTATTATTCCATCGTCCACCGTCCACCTGTACGGATTCACAAGGTTGGCATACAAGTTAGCCCAAGCACGAAGGGCAGTCGAAGCGTGCTAACGCTCTATGATAGGCGTGTTGCTGGGTGGATCCCCTTAAGGTCGCTTCGCAGATTCGCTTCGCTCAGGATGACATAGATGTAGTTAGATGTTATGCGACCTACCGCTGAGTATTACCTTGTGTGTTAACCTCGTGGAACAGTACACGTAACTGCTAACCCTTGAAGAAGGAGCCGACGATGACCGTCTACAATGACCGACACAGCCAGTACATCACCGAGACCTTCACTGCCGAGGACGATGTGCTACGCCAGATACGGGAGGC
>DASVVH010000046.1:0-2008 GCA_036386615.1 Ardenticatenaceae bacterium | reverse complement strand
TTCTAAGACTGGGAGTAGAGCTTGCCACACAAGAATTAATTCGGTGTTACGAATAGGGCAGTGCTGAATGAAGTTTGTTGAAACTCCATTCAACTGCCTTTACCGAGATGTGCAGATTAGAACAGCAACGAGGAGGTTGTGAGTATGGAAGCGTACCGGAACGAGCCGTATACCGACTTTAACAAGGACGAGAACCGCCGTGCCTTCATGGCGGCGCTGGAAGAAGTGCGAGGGGAGTTCGGGCAGACATACCCGCTGATTATTGGGGGCGAGGAGATTTACCTCGACGACACCTTCCCCTCGACGAATCCAAATAGGCCGAAGGAGGTGCTTGGCTACGTGGCGAACGGCGACGCGAGCCACGCGCAGCGGGCGCTGGAGGTCGCGGCGGAGGCGTTCAAGACGTGGCAGTACACGCCCGTGCGCGAGCGAGCCGAGTATCTCTTCGAGGCGGCGCGGCGGATGCGCGAGCGCAAGCATTACTACTCGGCGTGGATGGTCTACGAGGTGGGGAAAAGCTGGGCCGAAGCCGACGCGGACACGGCGGAGGCTATTGATTTCCTCAACTACTACGCGCAGCAGATGATTCACCTGGAAGAGAGCGCGACCTCGCTGTTGGTGCCCTACGAGCCGGAAGAGAACGAGTTGACGTACATCCCGCTCGGCGTGGGCGCGGTGATTCCGCCCTGGAACTTCCCTAACGCGATTCTGGTAGGGATGGCGAGCGCGGCTATCGTAGCGGGGAACACGGTGGTGGCGAAGCCCGCCGAGCAGTCGCCCGTCATCGGTCACAAGACGATGCAGTTACTACGCGAAGTCGGTCTTCCGGCGGGAGTGCTCAACGTGCTGACGGGGCCGGGCGAGGTGGTCGGCGCGGCAATGGTGGAATCGCCCCTCACGCGCTTCGTCTCGTTTACCGGTTCGCGCGCGGTGGGCACGCACATCTACGAGCAGGCGGCGCGGGTCCGGCCTGGGCAGAAGTGGCTCAAGCGGATGGTGCTGGAGATGGGCGGCAAGGACGCGGTGGTGGTGGACGAGACGGCGGATCTCGAATCGGCGGCGCAAGGCATCGTGGCGAGCGCCTTCGGCTATCAGGGGCAGAAGTGCTCGGCGGGGTCGCGCGCCATCATCGTGCAGGACGTGTACGAACCCATCAAGAACAAGGTGGCCGAGTTGACGCGGGAGTTGGCGATTGGCCCCGTCGAGGACCCGGAGAACTACCTCGGCGCGGTGGTGGACAGCGAGGCGTTCGACAAGATTCGGGAGTACATCGAGATTGGCAGGGGCGAGGGCGAACTGCTGGTGGGCGGCGGGGCGGCGGAGAACCCGGAGGAGGAGGGCTACGTCATCCAGCCAACGGTCTTCGCGGACGTGGCGGGCGACGCGCGCATCGCGCAGGAGGAGATTTTCGGCCCGGTGCTGGCACTCGTCAAGGCGCGGGACTTTGACGACGCGCTGGAGATTGCGAACAGCACGGAATACGGCCTGACGGGCGCGCTCTATTCCAGCGACCCGGAGCGCCTGGAGCGCGCGAAGCGGGAGTTCCACGTCGGGAACCTTTACCTGAACCGAAAGTGTACGGGGGCGCTGGTGGGCGTTCACCCCTTCGGCGGCTTCAACATGAGTGGTACAAACTCGAAGGCGGGCGGCCCGGACTACCTGCTGCTCTTCACGCAGGCGAAGTCTATTGCCACGAAGCGGCAACAGGCGGCGGAGGAGCCGAAAGGCGAGATGTAGGGATGGACGACCGACGACCGACGACCGCTAACGGCTGAACGGCGGGGTTGTTCACGGAGAGGAGCAAGTCTCCCCCTTGCGTAATGCTTATCTCTCGGCGGCCCGGCACGCAATATGCCGGGCCGCTTTTGTTTTCGGGCACGCGATGTGCTTTGTTGGGAGCCAGTTCCAGAGAACGAGGAGTATGGTAATGATACGTCGAAGCTTCATTCTTACATTCATCCTGGCCGTCGCGCTGATGCTGGTGGCCTGTGGAAATGACCGTGACAGC
>DASVVH010000045.1:0-3497 GCA_036386615.1 Ardenticatenaceae bacterium | reverse complement strand
AACGCGCCAGTTCGGGGGCGATGCAGCGGCCCGCCTTGTGAACGTCCGTCCAGGCTCCAATCACGTCAAGGGCGTCCGACACGTTGACTACAGAGTTTCCGGTGAGGTCGAAGCGGGCATCAAAGGCCGGGGCATCCGGCTCCTGGGCCAGCGTGAAGCCGGGGCGCAGAACAGCCGCCAGCAGCAGGAGCGCCGCGACGAGAAAGAGCCTGCGTGGGAATAAGGGCAGAACGGGGTCGAACATCGTTCTCGCTTTTTCTAGTCGTTTACGACTTCCAGAACGGTATCGAGGCTGTGCTGCGGGAGCGTCACGCCTTGCGGCACTTCAAGGCTGACGGTGGTGCCCGCCTGCGCGGCGGTGGCCCTGCCATCAAAGCGCGTGACAGCCGCCATCACCAGCACGAGGAAGGCGAGACTCGGCAGGAGCAGTAGATGTAGCCGTCGCATGGCTCTGCTTTCTATGGCACCGCGAGGGTGCAGACGCTAAAGGGGGTACGGCGCTTGAGGAGGGGCAACTTACAGCTTCGAGAACTCAGGAAGCGGGCGAACCGCGCTGTGCTTCTCGAACCATCAGAGAGGCAAATTGCAAGGAGTGGAGCGTAGAATCCTTGTCAATTGCTTCCGTTGAACCTTGGAACTTATTGTAGCGGATAATCGCGCAAAGGTACAGTCCTTCAAGCGCCCGATTCTCTGAGAAAAAAAGCACCGCGCCGTTCCCCTGATTCGCAGGAACGGCGCGGTGGATGAGTCTACAGAATGGCGCAGGGCTACCGTCCATCTATGGCGTCGGGTGCGATTCTACCTTTTTGGGCAGGGCTGCCCGCACGCGGTCCATGATGGTCGCGGCCACTTCGTCAGGTGAGGCGGTGGCGTCTATCACCTGCATTCCAAGCTCGCGCGCCGCCACCTGATAGAGCGGGATGCGCCGCTCCACACTGAGCATGTCAGGGATGTCCGGCTTGCGGCTGAACGAGACCTCCGGGGGCACGTCGAGGAAAAACCAGAGGTCTGGTTTGGGCACCCTGTAGAAGAAGGGCAGCCGCAGCAGGGCGGGCAGTTCAGTCGGCGGCACGTTCGCCATCGCCGCCATGCTGACCACCGTGTCGTACAGGTAGCGGTCACTCACCACGACGCGCTTGCGGAGCAGGTGCGGCAGAATGGTAAACCATATCTTGACCATGTGCTCCACCAGCGAGGCGTGGAGCCAGATGGTCCGCACCCAGCGCCGCTTCAGGATGCGCTCTGTTGACGAGAGGTAGGCTTCCCCCTGCGCGCGGCCATTCGTGCCAGCATCGGGCGCGGCGGCCTCGGACGCCTTGCGCGTGGGAGCCTTGAGCACGCGCCGCACGAGCCGCACGAAGAGCCGCGTGAGTGGCGTCCGGCTCCCGCTCCAGACGTAAACCGCCGGGTAGCCCGCCGCCTTCAATTCAGCCAGCAGCCGCTCCGTCTGCGACGATTTGCCCGAACCATCAATTCCGTTGAACGCTATCAGCATACTCGTTGTCTCTCGCGCTCCAAGGTCATCTCGCCTCGCATCAGGTGGCTAGCGGCCAATCAAAGGTAGGAAGAGTGGCTCGTCCACCGGAATCCCGGAGAGTAGTGCCTGCTCCGGCGCTGGCTGCCTTATCGAACTGTACTCGATGACCAGCACCGGAGCCTCTGCCGGGTTGCGGTCATAGGTGGCGGCGTCGCGCTGCCCCGTCCCACTCACGACGAAGAAGAGGGCATTGCCGCCGAGCCAGCCGGGTCGGCTCACCACTTCCTGCACCAGCGATGCCAGGTCGGGCGTGCGATGCACCCCGCCGACGGTTGTCCAGGCGGGAACGTTGTCCCAGGCGATGGAAGCAGAGGTGCGCGGGCGGCCTGAGATGTTGTAGGGTGCCCACTCGATGACCGCCGCGTTGTCCGTCGCCTCCGCCTGGAAGAGCAGGGAGGTCGCGCCGCTGCGTGCCTTCGTCGCGGTGAACTCGATGTAGGCGCGGGTGATGGTGGAGCCGGGAGGCACGGGCACGCCCTGGAAACGGAGACCGATGACCTGCTGCCCCAGCCAGTAGGGGTCGTTGGTCAGGTCCAGGTCGCTATCGCGGCGGCTGTTCTGCCCGTCGGATACCGCCTCCTCGGCGTCGTCCACCCACTGCTGGATGGGAACGCGCGCCGTGTACTGCGCGGCGGGGCGGGGCGTCATAGTCGCTGTCGGCGTGAGTGTCGCTGTCGGTGTTCGCGTGGGGGTCATGGTAGCAACGATGAAGTGGACATCGTTTCTGCCCGTGCTCCAGCGGGGCCAGATGTACTGTGCCGAGGAGCCGTTGAGGGTGGCGCTCCCGCCGCCGGGGATGGGCGTCACGCCAATCACCACCTCATTGGGCGCGGCTTGTATCTGCACACCCCAGGGGCTCCGTCCAGCAGGCGACGAGAAATAGCCGGAGGTCACTTTGGCGCGGCAGGGCGATGGCGCGCTTGCGCCGTCAGTCGCGCAGATAGAAGGCACTGCCCAGGGCGTTCCCTGCGGGTTGCGGACTAACCCCACTACGAAGGGCGTGCTCGTTGCCGCCAAAGTTGCCGTCGGCGTCGCAGTGCTCGTCTGGGTTGGCGTTGACGTATAGGTTGCCGTCGCCGTCTGCGTCGGTGTTTGCGTCGGAGAGGGCGTTGACGTGGCGGTAGGGGTCCGCGTTGCGGTAGGCGTCAGGGTAGCGGTGGGCGTCGTTCCGGGGCTGACGACCACGTTGCGGCTGAAAGGCGAGGTGTTCCCCAGGTCGTCAGTCGCCGTCGCGGTGACGAGTTGATTTTCAGTCACGCCGCTCACGGCGATTGTGAAGTTCCCCTGCGCGTTGGCCTCGCCGGAGCCGATGAGCGTTTTGCCCTCCCCGTTGTTGTCGCCGCTGGGGTCGTTCAACGCGGGTTTGTCCGCGATGAAAACCTCGATGCGGCACCCCCGGCAGGCCGTCCCCGCCACGCTGTCCGTCGTCGCGCTCGTGATGCGCGGCGCGGGCAGGCTCTGGTTCGCCACGTCCCCGCTCGTGCTGTAATCCGCAGACTCCAGCCGGATCCCCACGTTGCCGTTGTCGTAGAGACTGTTGTTGCTAATCGTGTTGTAGTAGGTCTGCGCGTAGCCACCCTCGATGCCGTAAGTGGTGTTGCTCAGGAGGATGCCATACTTGGTGTTGTTGGCGATGACGTTGTCGCGAATCACGTTGTGCTGGCTGCCGCCCATTAGCAGAACCCCACCCCGGCCCTTGGTGGAGTTCGGGTCGGTGCCGTTCCCCCTCGGCGTCACGCCATCACTCGCCACGCCAATCAGGTTTTCATAAACCCGCGAGTCCTTGATGTGCATGTAGAAGCGAATGGCATTCGCCCCGTTCCCCGAAATCACGTTGTTGTAGATGGGAATGTTGCTGGGCGTATCCTCGATAGTGATGCCGTTCACCCGGTTCGCAACCGCGTTGCTCCCGAAGGCATCCAACCCGATGATGTTGCCCGCGATCTGGTTGTTCTGCGTC